>JBBSCN010000001.1:0-63783 GCA_038250265.1 Cytophagales bacterium
GAAAACACATATTTTCCGGTGTACATAAATTCGATTTTTTACGAATCTATGGCTCAAGTCGTCACCGTCATTTTATCGGTCTAAACCCCTGTAAATCAAGATTTCAAAGAACGTTTTTAATATTTTTAATGGACACTAATGTTAAAGGATATCAATCTAAAAATCTTGATTTCAATTCAGGGGTGGGAATCATGCAAGCCTCTTGTCGACCAAACCAGCGGTACCGGTTTTTTGCGATGAAATCATAAACAACATCTCTGATAAAAGCGGGCACAATTTTAAACACATAAAATGCGGGCCAAAGTCCACCCAAATCGCGCGCGATCTCCAGTGCGGCACTGCTTTTAGAATAAACCTTGCCATTCTTGATCAGCAATATGGTGTTCAATGCATTGATAGGAAGATTTAAAGTGGTCAAATGATACCGACCAAACTTGGATTGCAAAGCGGCAAACTGAAATTTTGCAGACCGATCGCGTTTGATTACAAACAGAACTGAACTGTTGCAAAGATTGCAGACCCCATCAAAAAGAATAATTGACGTTACCGAATCAACTGCACCCATCCTTTAATGATTCTGGTGGCTTTCGAAGGATCAACTACATCAAACGTCACCTGGGCCTCGTAATAATAAACACCGGTGGCGAGGTCTTTTCTATTGTTGTCCTTTCCATCCCAATCAACATAGATATTCCGCTCCCCACCCGACTCGTAAGAATACACTTGGCCTCCCCAACGGTTGAAAACAGTAAACGTCACTTTTTGCACAAATCGTGCGCACCGTTTTTGCAGGTCTAATATCTGCGCGGATGTAAGGGATTTTTGGGAACAATTAGAGGTTCCGCCTTCGCCAATACTTCGAGTACTGTAGGCACTAAACACATCGTTGCAATTATCTCCGTTAGGAGTAAAGACATTTGGCATCTCATAGTAGGGGCAATTATCAAAGCATAGCTGATCACTCAGTTCACTTTCTTTTCCTGACCGATCGATGGCGGATATCTTATAGCAGCCAGCGAAAGAAGGAAGATTGTTGTGGACAAAAAAAGTGTCTGTGACTACACCAGGTAATTTTTTAAATTCATCACCTACTTTGGCAGCATAATAAATCGCGTAACTGCTGATGTTAATCTGGCAACCCGGATCAAGTGACCTTTTCCAAGTAAGCGTATTGCTGAATAAGTTACTGGAATTACAACTAGCACTTTCAAAGTATTTGTTGCAATCAATGTCTTCGGGTCTGGGAGGAAGAAGAGAAGGATTACAGGTAGGAGGATTGTCAACACTCGGCTGCGCGCAACTAATCTGCGAAAAATTTATCAGAGGCGTTTGAATCTTGGGATTGCCATAACTGCCATTCGCTTCCACCCGGTAGCAATAGGTTTTGGTTTCATCCAAATTCTCATCGACAAACACAAAGCCTTTTTGGTTTACGTTGGCATCGGCAATTTTCACTAATTGAGTTTCGTCCGATCCTCCTGGCCCTCTAAAGATGGAATGGGTTGGAAAATCAAACGTATTGTTTGACCACGGGACATTCGCAATCCAACGAAGCTCTAATTGTTTAAACGATTGTTTTATTTCCAATCGAACAGAAGAAGCCACTGCGGAAGAATCTATCCGGATGCCATTTGTGTCAAACCCCAGTATTCTGTAGTTATAGATTATGTCCCGTGTGTTAAGCCCAGTATCGACCCAAACGGAATCGGGGCGGGTACCCGGAAATGTTTCCACTAATTTAATCTTTCCACTAAATCCTTCTGCCCTGAACACTTTGTATGAATAAGGCGGTGGAAAATTAATCTTGTCAATTTCAAAAGGCGACCTCCACTTTACAGTGATCTGGCCGTTCCTGTCATCCGTTTTGTCGATAGTGACGTTGGTGATCACCGCACGATCAGCTTTGAACGGAGGAACACAAATTTCTTGGGATACAATACTTTTTCCTCCTTTTGGCAATGGAAACACGGCCACCAATCGATAACAATACTTTGCCCCTGAGGCCAGTCCGGTGTTGGTATATCTAGTTGTGCCTATTGGAAGGATTGCTATTCGGGTATAACCAAAAGAATCGGGCATACCGGTGATGCAAGGCCCAACAATTCCATTGAAACTATCTACCCGTCTCCACACCTCCATGGTTGTGGCAGAGGAAGCGCACGCATAATTCTCCCACTCCAAATTAGCAGATCGAGTTGCCAAATCAACGGCAGCAGTTTTCCAAACTGGCTTTGGCGCTACTACTTTTATTCTCCATGTCTTAAACTGCACAAGCGAAGGACCTTGTGTGGATTTGTCGCTTATCTTGAAAGTGATTTGATAAGGCTGATCTTTAACATGACTACAATTGGTATTCCAATTAAAATTCAATTGCGCTGGCCGAGGCGGGCCTTGAAACTTAGCAGGCAAAGGCGAGTAAGTTGCGGGTGGATTGAATGCAAAGATTTCTGAAAATGCTTCTATCTTCAAGCTGTCAGCGGGGTCAGGATCATCGCCAAAAATGGTCTCTGAAATGGACGTGCCCGCTTCCACGCAAACGTCCTGAGGCACCGTTAACTCGGGCCGCTCATTCCTACAATCATCAATAACGATCTGCATATCTCGGGTGACGTAACCTATTTGCCTCCACGCGATCCCAATTTTCCGCCATTGGATAATTCGGAATGCAATGTTGTATTCTCCAGGTGCTCCGGGGGCATCCCAAATTATCGTCCCTGTCTCCCGATTTATGGTAAAAGTAGGAGAGCCATTTTGCGTTTCGTTTGCAGCTGAATAATTTAGACCAATTCGATCGTAAAACTCCTTTAGATTGGGATCCCTGTAATTGTTGACGGGAACATTTTTATCCTGCTTGGGAATTGTAAACTCATAGGAAAGCGAATCCCCATCTATGTCGTAAGCACCTGGGTTGTGAAACCACGCCTTTCCCGTGCATCCTTTGTCGATAGGCGGCACCAACAACTTAGGGCTATTGTCGCAGCCAATAAATGGATCGATGATGATGACGGTCTCCAAAAAAAACTGTGTGTTCACAGAGTTAGCCATATTCAATATGCCTGCGTTCCGGTTGCGTTCTTTATACGTGATGATATAGTAGCCAGGCCCTGGAAAAACGTGGGTAGTTTCAAATTCGACAAAGCCGATTCCGGCACCCAATTCAGGTCTAATAGTGTTATCAATAGTAGGGGTTTGGATGGTACTGCCATCTCCAAAATTCAAGGTACCGTCACTGAATTTTACGGGAGAGCCCAGATTGGTATATGCTGTAATTTTTATTCGAAAAGTCAAACCATTGCAACTTACCCGCTCCACGGTAATTTCACCCGCGCGCAAGTGCGTAGCTTGCGATCTTTGAACGATCGCCACCAGCATTAAAACTACCCAGCCACCAATCTTCCAGTAATTCATATTTTTCCACACTATTCTATTCTCAAAAGTACAACATTTAAAAAAGATCAACACCTAAATCTCGCCTGCTACAACGCATTATTCACCAAATTATTCCAAGGTAAAATCAATTTTTTTGGGCTGAAGCAATATATTGCAGCATGAGAGTAATAGGAGAAATCCCCCATCCCGAAATAAAAATAACCATTTTCCATTGGAACAACAGGTACCTGATCAAACTGGAGGCTGGGCCGTTTGAGCAAACGTTCAAAATTGAGGAATATGACCTTTCTTCGGAAGAAGAATTGAAAAATGTGATAAACGAAACTTTTATTGCGCAAGCGTTGGCGCGTTTTACCGATATGTCTAACAGTTTGCGGCAGGCAACCCAATTCCTGTAGAATCTTTGGTAATGACGTAGGGTGCATTAACTTTGAACTCCCTTAAATTGATTGATGGATATACTTGAGGATAAAAAGAATAAAAACAAGCCTTACAAGCCTATCTTAGAGGATATTCCTGATTGGCCAGTCTATCAACTAAGCAAAAATCGTAACGAATTTGTTAACGAAGTAACCCAGCAGGCAATCGCTCGAATTCATGCGCTGCGCCCGCAGCGTAAACAATTGATTGACGACCTGGAGGCTACCGTTTATCGCGAACAGAACCGAATCAAAAGAAACCGGTGGCGTGCAGATCCCAGAGATGATTCAAAATTTTGGTCGGGCATAAAAAATGAATTGGTTGAACTAGGCAATAAAAGCCACGAAGAGCCAGATGCAGCGGCCAGCAAAATACTAGAAAGAATTGTACACCGTTACGCCTCTGAAATTGCAGGGAATTTTAAGCAGACTTCCTACCGCTTCGCCCGAAGCGTCATAAAATTTGGCTTTCTGCGTTTGCTGAATGGAGCACGAATCAAAAAGTTTGGAGCTTTTTTTAGAAACCGATACACGCTTCGCGACAAAATTCAAATCGTTGGTAAAGTAAAAATGATCCGCCAGTTGGCACGGCAAGGCACCGTGGTGATGGTGCCAACTCACTTTAGCAACTTAGATTCTATTTTAATTGGATGGGTGATCCATTCCATGGGGCTTCCTGCATTTATCTATGGAGCGGGGCTGAATCTGTTCAACATAAAAATCATTGCTTATTTCATGAATAGCCTGGGCGCATACAAGGTAGACCGCAGAAAAAAGAATCTGCCGTATTTAGAAACGCTCAAGATGTATTCCAGTCTGGCCATTCAAAAAGGAGCGCACAGCTTGTTTTTTCCAGGTGGTACGCGCTCACGCTCGGGCAAAATTGAAAAGCAACTGAAATTAGGGCTGCTAAGCACTGCGATTGAGGCACAGCGAAGTTTATACATGGCAGAAGGTGTGGCGAAGAAAGTATTTATCGTGCCCGTCACGCTCAATTATAACTGCGTGCTCGAAGCGCCTGAAATGATTGAGGACTATCTACAGGTAAAAGGTCAAGACCGGTATTTCCCTGAACAAGATAAATACGGAAGTTTTGGAATGATCAAATTTCTCTTCAAGTTTTTTGCCAATCCATCTAGCATATCTGTGTCAATTGGGCCGGGGTTAGATGTAATGGGGAATATCGTAGACGAAAAAGGAAATAGCCTAGATGCTACGGGCCGTATTGTTGATACACGCGACTACTTTATTTCCAATGGAGATTTAAACATTGACCGCCAACGCGAAGATGAGTACACACGCATGCTGAGCCAGCGAATTGTGACCGAATATCACAAGATTAACCGCGTGTTTGCAAGTCATCTAGTGGCGTTCATCGCTTTTCAAATGTGGCAAAAAAAATATCCAAAGCTAGACTTGTTCAGTTTGTTGCGGTTACCCGAAGAAGAACTGGAATTGGACTACCAAGAATTCAAGCTCGTATTTAAGCGAGTGCGAAAAATGATTTACCGAATGAAAGAAGAAGGTAAAATCAATTTTGCCACACATTTAAAAGGCGAATCAGATCTCGCCATCCAGCGAGGGCTTGATAATGTGGGTGTATTTCACTTGAATAGGCCATTGGTTAAAAACAAAAAAGGAAACATCATCACAAAAGACTTATCGCTTCTCTACTACTACCAAAATCGGATGGTTGGCTATGACCTTGAGCAGTTCATCTGACAAACCAGTAGGGGTAATCGGTGCGGGTAACTTCGGCACCGTCATTGCAAACATCTTGGCAATTAACAGGCCTGTGTTGCTATATGCCCGCAACGAGCATACTGTAAAACACATCAATCACAAAAGAGAAAATAGAAAATACGATATTCATTCAAATATCACTGCCACAAATGATCTTGCTCAAGTAGCCAGAGAATGCGATGTGATATTTCCCATGGTGCCATCCGAGCACTTTCGTGCGATGATGAAAGTGCTGGCCATTCATTTGCAACCTTACCACATTCTCATCCATGGCACAAAAGGTTTTGATGTTACTCTTCCCACCGGTGAAACCATCAACAGCGTTGCTACCCTTGATCGACACATGGTTAAAACCATGAGCGAAGTAATCCGGGAAGAAAGCGTGGTGGTGCGCATAGGTTGTTTGGCTGGCCCAAATCTTTCCAAAGAACTGGCGCAACGCCAGCCGGCTGCGACCGTCATCGCCAGTCAGTTTGATGAAGTTATTTTGATTGGGAGAAGATTATTGCGCAATGATCGGTTTCAAGTTTATGAAAACAGGGACATCGTTGGAGTAGAGATAGCTGGAGTATTGAAAAATATCATAGCCATAGCTGCAGGTGCGTTAAGTGGATTGGGATACGGAGAAAATGCAAAGGGTCTTTTGGTTAGTCGCGGAGCGGTGGAAATGGTCTATCTAGGACGAGCACTGGGTGGCGATGTAAAAGCTTTTTTAGGTGTAGCGGGCATTGGCGATTTGGTGACCACTTGCAACAGTCCCTTAAGTAGAAATTTCACCGTAGGATACCGCCTAGCCAAAGGAGAGAAGCTACAGCATATTTTAAATGACATGAGTGAAATTGCCGAAGGGATAAACACCGTTCGCATCGCGAAAAAATGTGCCGATCACTATAAAGTCAGGGCCTTGATTACCGATCGATTATATAAAGTTTTGTTTGAAGGAATGACGGTAGAGTCCGCTCTTGAATTTCTCATGCGCTTTCCCTTGAGCGCGGATATCGACTTTATTTAAAGTTTATTCAAAGGCGCTTTTTATTTTTTGAGTGACCGAAATAAATTCTTCTTTTGACAGCGAAAGTTTAGGCTTCGCTAAATTAATATCACCGCTCGAATTAAGTGGCACTAAATGAACATGGACATGCGGCACGTCTAATCCAATCACAGAAATCCCAATGCGTTTACAAGGAACAACTGACTGAATTGCTTTTGCCACCCGCTTCGAAAACACCATCAGGGCGGATAGTTCAGCATCGGTCAAATCAAAAATATAATCCTCCTCCCGTTTTGGTATTACTAAGGTGTGGCCAATAGCCAAGGGATTGCTGTCTAAAAAAGAAATGAATTTTTCATCCTCCGCTACGATATACGCGGGAATTTCTCTGTTGACTATTTTAGTGAAAATACTTGCCATTGAAGAAAATAATTATGATCGTCCCTATCCGCCTATACTAGTCACTTCAAATTCCATCTCACCCGCTGGCGTTTTTATTTTGACACTATCGCCTTTCTTTTTGCCTAGTAACCCTTTTCCAATGGGAGACTGCGTGGAGATTTTCCCTGCTTTTAAATCAGCTTCTTCTTCTGACACCAGCATATAAGTAACCGATGCTGCGTTGTCCTTGTTCTTAATCGTCACCTTAGAAAGGATAGAAACAACGGACGTATCAATTTTTGATTCATCAATTAATCTGGCACTGCTCATCGAGTCCTCCAACTTGGCAATTTTTGCTTCCAAATGTCCTTGCGCATCTTTGGCCGCATCATACTCGGCATTTTCACTAAGATCTCCTTTGTCCCGTGCTTCAGCAATTTGCTTGGCAATGTCTGACCTTCCTTTTGTTTTTAAGGTGCTCAGCTCTTTAGTCATCTTTTCAAGGCCTTCCTTTGTATAATATGAAATTTGCTTTGCCATAATTATTAAATTAATTCTATCATTTCTCCAACACGCAATACAAGCTAAAAAAGAAAACAACGGCCACCCAAAAATTGCGTGGCCGTTGTTGTTACAAAAGTAATTGAAATATCTTCAAACTAAAAAAATTAGTGGCTAAGAGTATGCCGAAGTATCGTTTAACTAGTATTTTCGATGTGCTGTTTGTGCTCGGCCTCTCCAAGAACTATATTATTAACGAGAGATCTAAAGCTGAGTGCTTATATTTTATAAGTCGTCAATCTCATAAACTTTCAACCCTTCGCTAAATTCATTTTACCAACAACTCCCATGCATATTCTATTAAAGACTTACTTATTTTCAAATTTCCAGAAACCATTTGCTTCCTTCCATAAAACTGCCAGTAAAGAATTTCCAACGCAGCAAAATGATTCATGAGAGTCAAATCTATCTCATCCCTGTTCTCATAGCTGTCAAAGACAATCTCAATTTTTTCTTTTGGCACCAGTGCCAAACTCAGATGAGCAACAAATAAACCCAGATCGAATTCTGGAGGGCCAAATCGAGCAAAAGAAGGATTGGCGATGGCAACACCGCTATCTGATCTAAACCAGTTCAATGGCGTAAAATTACCATGAATTAGCGTTTCGCTTTTTTGAGCATAGGAGGAGGCCAAAGCTTCGATTCTTTTCTGCACACGTTCGTCTTTATTAATCTCCCGATAAAGCGCAATCAACTCAGCAGAATAAGTTGCATCCTTTTCTACCATTGCAGCCGGAATCTCTTGCTTAAATAACCCACTAAAAATCTTATTGTTGGTTAAATCAAATTGGCCGTGGGCTTTTTTTTCAAAACGCAACCTATGTAAAAGGCTTAGCCATTTCGTCAAAAGCTGAATTTCTTCTTGTTCTATCAGGTGGCTCTTATATATGGCGGAAAAGTTTTTCCCATCCTCTATAGAATCATACACCAGAATTTTTTCGCCCTCATCATATCCGCGAAAAAGGGGCGTAAATCTTGATAAATATTCGTAATTCCCAATAAGTTGACAAAAGGCTGCTTCTGTTTTCAATAAACCCACCTCGTACTGAGCATCTTGAAGTACGTCAACTCGCTTAACAAGCAGATCAGAATACGAGGTGATTATCTGATAAGTGGGCAGATCACAGTTCTTGATCTCTGCCACACTTTTTATAGTCTCAGATTTTGAGATATATCCTTTAGACAAAAGATATTCTGAAAAATACACAACAAGAGATTTCTCTAAAAGCGCCTTCTTTCCATCTCTCCTTCCCTTCATACCGCGTAATGATACGCAGAAATGAGAATATTAATCAATTCACGTTTCACAAAGGTTTGAGATTTTACTCAAAACGCAGGCGTTAGTACTTTCCGCTACTGAAGAAAAATCCCTATTGTGGGTAAAACACCATTACTACCGTTTCTACCGCCCCTGCGCTGGTAATATCTGGCCGACTATATCTTACCACCAGCGATGTGTTTTTTAATTCCACAACCTCGTAAATATATCCCGCTTCCGCTGGCTTTACATCTCCTATATACGTGCCCCCCAGATCAAGTTGAAATTCCGTAAACGATTTGCGTACCAATCTCCAAAACCCGGGGTCTCTCGCAGGATAAGGCCTACACTCATTACCCTCCTCTAGTATTCGAGCATCAAGTTGATTGTTATTCAAATAATCTCCTGTTGGCTTGAAGGTATAGACATCATTAAGTTCACAGCTTTGCAATGTAGAGGTGTAAGCCACTGACCCACCTCTTATAATGTAATAGGTTCCTTGTGGGTTCGCGAAAGCCGGAGAGGTATAATTGCCTGTTCCAAATATCCATGACTTGCCAACGGCCACATTTCCGTGTAAAAACCGCTCATCTAAAACAACCACTGTAAAACGGGACGTGTTGCTTCTAGAATCATCTGCATTATAAACTGTCAATCCCACTCGATACGACCCCGGTGTGGAGTAAGTATGTGAAATTGGATTCGATGAAATAGAGGTAAGCCCATCGCCAAAGTCCCACTCATAGCGAGCCGCGTTAATCGAATTATTCGTTAACTTAACTTGCAAACTACTGGAAATATTTTCAAAAGAAATAGCAAATAAAGCTTTGGGAATAGGTGGCCCTGTTACTACAATTGATTCCGTTTTAGTGTTTATGCCTGCCTTATTAATAGAAATCAAACTCACTTTATAAGTACCATATTCTAAATAGGTGGCTTCTGCATTGGGTGTATAAGCAAAAGTATTGTTACCAAAATCCCACACATAGCTTTCTGCATTTTTTGAAGTAGCTGCCAAACTTACCGCTGCCACATAATTTGCACCGGCAGGCACCGTGCGCTGAATTTGATAGATAAAATCAGAGATAGGCAAAGCCCCGGGGTCAGGCTTGGAAATATCATTGTTACAAGCCGTGTTTAATAAAACCGAGGCAACGAATAGTGCAATATGATGGCTTTTAAATTTCATGGAAAATAGTGTGATTAATTATAACCAGGATTCTGGACCAATAACGAGTTGACTATAATTTCCCCTTGCGGAATAGGGAAAAGTAATTTTTCGGGGCTAGTTAACCCAACCGCATCCATTGCTTTCGTAGTACCGTCCATGGCATCATACCGCAGCAAATCAAACCACCGATGGCCTTCAAACATCAACTCGCGCCTACGTTCTTCACGGATTGCCTGCCTGAATTTTAATTGAGTATCAAAAGTGACCAGTGAATACGGTGCAATTCCGGACACGGGACCATTTGTAAAATTGGGATCTGCTGCCCTTGATCTTAGTGTATTGATGTAACCGAGCGCTTCTGAACTCGGATAACTTAATTCATTCAACGCTTCGGCCATAATAAGATAGCATTCTGTTAATCTCATCGGAATAAAATTAAAAGGATTAGCCGCATCCCACCAAGGAAAAGAGTTAGCGTATTTTAAGGCATAAATCTGAGCCGGTGTTCCTACGACCTGCGACATTGAAAACTCTTTTCGGACGTCTTTCCTGTTCGTGTTGCTTCCTTCAAATAAGTTGAACGCATCTATCGTAGCTCCTCTTCTGGGGGCACCATCTTGATGAAACCAAGAATAGCCACCATTGTTGTTAAATTCACCTGGACCTCTCTTGGTCTGAATTTCCAAAATTGACTCGGACGAGTTTTGAGATGCTAAATTGCTTGAAGAGAAAATGGTTGTCCATTTTCTGGTCAGGGTGAATTGCCCGCTACCAACAATTTCCTTGCACTTATCTATCGACTTTTGCCATTCCTTTCGTTGCAAGAAAATACGCGCTGCCAATAATTTAGCTGCTCCTTTTGTGGCTCGCCCTTTAGATTGAACTACTTGATCTTCTGCAATAGTTGCAAGGTTGTTATGCTGCCAAGGAAGGTATTTATCTGCATAGGCCAAGTCAGCCATTACAGTATCCATCACCTGAGCCTTGGGTGTGCGTGCCACTTGGTTTTTTGCAGGATCAGAACTGGTAGGGAACTGGGTTACTAGAGGCACGTCCCCAAAAAATTGAGTTAGATTGTAATAAATATAAGCTCTCAAAAATTTAGCCTCTCCCAATATCTCATACTTCCTGTTAAACTGGCCGGCTGCGGGCCTACCAAAAAGCCCCTCATCCATGGAGGGCACTCGGCCCATCAGTAAATTAAGTGAGGCAAGAGCATTATAGCTATCATTCCACAAGCCGCCCGCATCACCGTTGTTTCTGTCCATAATCGGTCTGAACATCAGCGCATCGCTTTGGCGTCCATCTATCGGTGCTGTCAAGTCATCAGAAGATCGATTGTTAAAAAATATGAAATTAACGGCCGGACTGTTGAAGGTAGTAATATATCCACCTATAAGCCCAGACTCCGCATCACTGGCTGTGGAATAAAATTTAGCAAGATCAATTCTATCATTGGGTGCTAGGTCAATTACCTCGCACGTTGAAAAAGATAGCATTAAAAATAGAGTGACTACAATTATTTTAATTTTCTTCATAAAAATTTCGATATTAAAAAATGAGCTCTATAATCCGATATTAACACCCATAATAAATGTTCTGGCCTGTGGATAGGTCCCATCATCTATGCCGACTCCAATATTAGTAAATGCCCCACTATGATTTACTTCCGGATCAAACCCAGAATACTTTGTAAAAGTGAGAAGATTGTTCATCGTCATGTAAAATCGGAAAGAGTTTAGCTTCTTATTCTTTAACCATGCTGACGGTAAGTTGTAACTTAGACTTACGTTTTTTAACCTCAAATAAGATCCATCTTCCAAATTTTGATCGGTGGGCACACCTGCATCAGATAAATTAGGCAGGGTTGCGTTGGTGTAATCGATACCGGGGAAAGTTGCAATATCACCGGGCTTTGTCCAACGCCCAAGTGCTTCTGTTGACAGGTTAGTTCCAATTCTGCTAATATTAGACTTACCAACCCCTTGAACAAATCCTCTGGTATTGTTGATCAGCATATTACCATAAGACCATTGGAAAAATACACTCAGTTCAAAATTTTTGTAACTGAAATTGTTAGTAAATCCACCTATATGAACCGGGAATGGAGAGCCGACCACCGTTAGATCGCCTTCATCGCGTCTACCATTTTCATTTAGGTCTTTGATCCTTCTGAAGCCAGTGGCCGGATCAACCGTTTTTTCTAACTGATAAAGTTGAATGGCAATTGGCTGCCCTGGCCTTGCAATATGTGAAAACCCGAAAAGGCCAGAATTGAAACTGGCATCAATGGATTTGACTTGGTTGAAAGAAATATTAAAACTTGACGTCCAAGTAAGCTTATTGGTCTTTAATACATTGCCAGAAATGGCAAACTCTATCCCTCTATTTTCCATACTTCCAACATTTCTTAAAGCACCCCCAAACCCTGTGGTGCGGGGAAGTGGTACTCCGATAAGAAGGTCACTTGTTTGGCGGTTGTAATAATCTACGGTAAGATTAAATCTATCAAGCAACCTCACATCAAGCCCTACATCTAGCTGAGCCGTTTGCTCCCATGAGTAGCTTTCATTTTGAATCGAATTTGGCAGCGCTCCATTGTAGCCAATATAGTTTGTTGGAGCAAATCGCCCCGAAGCCCTCCAATTGAACGGGGGTATTTGGTCATTGCCTGTAATGCCATAACTCGTGCGGAGTTTTAGATCGCTAACTATTTGATTGGCGGGGAAAAACTTTTCGCTTGAGACCATCCATCCCAAAGACGCGGAGGGAAAAAATGCAAATTTCCGATCAGGCCCAAAGCGCGAAGACCCATCTACTCGGGCAGAAACCGTAGCAAAGTAGCGTTTATCGTAATCATAAAACGCGCGACCAAAGTAAGAGCGCATGCCCCACGAATTGTCTGCATCGGAATAAGGTGTGAGATAACGAGTACTGGCGCCAAAGGTGGTAAAACCCAACACGGTAATGCCGGTCACAGAAGTCCAATAGCCGTCATTTTTAGAAGAAGACATTTCAAACCCAGCTTGCGTACCTAAACTATGCTTAGTATTCGAGAAAGTAGGCTTGTAAGTGAGTACGTTATTCGTATTCCACAACAATTCACGAAAGCTTCTTTTTGTCAATGTGCCTCCACTTGCGGAAGGTGAACCAGGAGCGGGAGCAATCAAATTGGTTTCGTTCTCATCGCGTACATCGGCACCCCACACAGTTCTAAAACTCAGGCCTTTGAGCAGTTCAAATTCGGCAAAAATATTACCCAAAACGCGAATGCCGGAGTTCTTTATTTCACCTACTCTAGCAATCGCAACCGGGTTTTGAAAAGCCGAGAGCGAATCACTGGCATAGCCCGAACCATCAGGTTTAAATACAGGTATTAGCGGACTATAAACGAGAGCCGAGCCTATTACACTGGGGCCGAAAGCGGAATTGCCATTGAAATTGTCTTGTACGTTGGCTCCTCCGTTATTTCTTAACCTTAAATTGTTGCTAAACGTAAAAGCTAAATTGGTACCTACTTTTATTTTATCGTTTATTTTGTAATCTAAATTAGTGCGGTAACTAAAGCGGTCAAAGCCAGAATTGATTACTATACCTTCCTGCTTGAAATATGACGATGACACGAAGTATTGGATTTTTTCATTTCCGCCCGATGTGGATATAGCGGCCTGTAATTGGGGCGCTACTTGGAAAATTTCATTTTGCCAATCTGTATTGTAGGGTGTTTCTTTAATAAACGAGGGAACCCCCGGCCTAGAACGAGCCATTCCTTCATTCACTACTGAGGCAAATTGAGTGGCATTTAAAAGATCATATCTTTTGCCTAGGCTTTGCAGGCCATAATAAAAATCAAAATTGAAGGTCTGCCGGTTTGATTTTCCGCGCTTGGTAGTAATTACCACTACACCGTTGGCCGCCCTTGCGCCATAAATACTGGTGGAAGCTGCATCTTTTAAAATAGTAATAGATTCTATATCGTCTGAGTTGATACCCGCCATTCCATTGACTACCTCGTTACCCGCTCTGCTGCCGCCATTTGAGTCGGGAGGGCCTGTGGTGCCTGAAAATGTATTATTTATAGCTATGCCATCCACTACATAAAGCGGTTCTTGATTCCCGGTAAAGGATGCCGTTCCCCTTACCCTAACCGAGACACCACCCCCAGGGGCACCCGTATTTTTTATTACTTGAACGCCCGCGGCCCTTCCTTGAATAGCTTGATCTAAACTGGCTACAGGAATTTTTAAAATATCTTCTGCGCTGATGACTGAGACGGAAGTAGTTAGATCTCTTCTCGATTGTTCGGTATTGTAGCCCAAAACAACAACTTCACCGAGCTCTTGTTGGTCTTCGCGCATGACTACATTGATAATCTGCCGGCCCATTACTTCCTCCTGAACTGGCTTGTAGCCGATAAAAGAAAAAATCAATTTGTCACGCAGCTCGCAAACTATAGTATAATTTCCATCCGCATCCGTAATTGTCCCCCTGCTTGTTCCTTTAACAACTATATTCAGCCCCGGTATGGATGCCTTTTGGATATCAGTAACTCTACCCGTGACGGTAATGGCCTGAGAAAAAGAAGTTGAGCAAAAAGAAATAAAGAACACACCTGCGAGTAAATATCGTATCATAGAAAAAATTTAACAGGTAAAAATAGGCTTCTTTATACAATCGTTTGCTGAAAAAAATGTGTGGAAAAGGAGTTTTACAGGTCTTTATACGGATAAATAACAACCGATAAGCAATTTAGTTGCTACCAATCCAGTACTAAAAGTCTCAGTTTACTTCTCGCTGCGCCAACCAGCAGGCCTGCTTTGTTGCCATTTAGTTTGATTAATTTGATGGTTTTTAATTCTGAATGTAAACGAAATTGATCTTTTAGACTTAAAGAATGTGCTTTCACTAATTCGTGACTGTTGAATTCAATGCTTTTATATATCATTAGTCCAGCAAAAGCATCAAAAGAGCCGCTGACTACTTCCGTCTCTAACCGATTGCCGCCAATAAGGTATTCGTTAGTTCCATTGTTGTTAAAAGCTTGGATTGTTTGGATGGGTGCCGCTTGAAGCGACTCAGGGAAGGGCGTAAACTGAAATTGACCATCGCCCTTGTTGAGACAGATGCCCGAAGCCGTGGTTGTTGCCTTTAGTTGATAGGCATTAGCGCGTTGTTCCTTTGTAAAAATTTCCTCTAAGCCCGCTGTTGAAAAGTCTCTGTAGGTGGTAAACCGTTTTTTCATAAAGGGCAGTTGATCCGAAAGCATATCGCGCGAGGCAACTGGGAACAGTTTATCCCCGATGGGTCTGAAAAGAATAGGATCGAAACTTCCATTCTTATCAAAATCATTGGATACCAATACGGCTGGGGCATCATTATCAATTTTTAAATAGGTGTTGCTGCCCAAATTACCAACTAAGAAATCGACATCACCGTCATTATCTAAATCCGTTGGCTCAATCACATTCCAAAAACCAAGGTTTTTTTGCAGGCCATTTTTAGTTTTAATTAATCTGCCTTTTTTATTGATGAAGGTGGTGATAGCCATCCAATCACCACCGATGGTGAGGTCAGGCCACCCGTCTTTATTTATATCCGCCCATACGGCAGAGCGTACGATTCCGATGGTTGATAGGTTAGCAACATCTGAAGACACATCTACAAACCTGCCTCCTTCATTTTTTAAAAGAAAACTTTTGTCGGGCAAGGGATACCTTCCGGGATAAATGCTGCCGCCAATAAAAATATCATGGTCGCCATCTTGATCGTAATCAGCCGCTGCCACACAAGCTGCATTGGTTTGGATAAAAGGAAGAGAATTGTGTGAGCGCTCAAAATTTCCAATGCCATCATTTAAGTACAAGCGGGGTTGGTAGAGCGGCATGCCCGGAAAAAATTCGTTGCTCCCACTCACCACTATCAAATCATTATCGCCATCACGGTCTGCATCAAAAAAGGTCGCGCCTGTATCTTCAAAGTCAGCTTCCGACAGGGGCATTTCTTTTTTGACAAAAGACCCCGTGCGCAATTGAATAAAACATGTGCCCAAATACCCCGCGCTTCCACCCACAAAAAAATCTTCTAAGGAGTCGTTGTTGATATCACCAACGGCTATTGTCGGGCCTGTGTCCGAATACTTCCAAGGTAAAAGCGGCTGAAAACTAAAATCGGAATATTCTTTTTCTTGGTGGGTGTAAATGACGTTGAGACTATCCGAAATATCAATCCATTGTGCCGTTGGCTTTAGAAGAATGGGAGGCTGATCTACAATAGATTCAGTATAACGAAGTACTAAGGATTGATCTACTACTAGATTTTCCAACACCTGTTTTCGATCATCGGGCCAAGTGACTGTTAATTTTTTTATTTTGGTTGATGCCCCAACACCGACAACAATGTTTTGCGAAACCGAGGAGAGATAGCCTCTCACCAAATGCTTTTCGTAATACTGGATATCTTTATCTGTCTCGATCATCAACTTAGCACCTTCCCCAAATAAGTTTTTTAAATCTCCCTCAAACGAAATTTTGAGATAATGATTTCCGGAAGTTTTGTGGTTCAACTGATTTTCAAAAAGAAAAACTTTGTCGTTTAGGTTGTTCACCAGCAAATCATAATCTCCATCATTATCAAGATCAGCGTATGCGGCCCCATTGGAAAAACTTGGATAGGCAAGCCCTTCTTCATTCGCTTCGTCTAAAAAAGTGAACTGTTCGCTTTGCATAAAAAGTACATTATTCAATTTAGCTCCTGGCAAATCATCCAACGCTTTATTAATTGCCACTCGCTCTTTTCCCTCCTCAATTCGCCCATGCCTGTTGTGATACGAATAAAGCGCAAAATCGCGATCGGTAATATTTTTTAAATAACCGTTGGTGATGTAAAGGTCTTTCCTGCCATCGTTGTTATAGTCGGCTGACAACACCGCCCAGCTCCAATCGGTTTGATGAATGTTCGCCAATCTGCCGATTTCACTAAAAGATTTATTGCCCGTATTTATTTGTAAGGTGTTGCGCATGAACTGCGGAATATAGCCCATCTGCTGAGCCAACTTAAAGCGTTCATATTCCATCGGGCCGCTCAATAATTTTTGCCGTTCATTATCGGGTGGCAACATATCCAACACCACTACATCGGTGAACCCATCATTGTTGAAGTCGGCCACATCAGTACCCATAGAAAACTGACTGGTTTGCTGTAACCATTGCTTGGCCACTTCAGAAAAAGTACCGTCTTTTTTATTAATGTAAAGTAGATCGTTGTAGATATAGTCGTTGGCCACATAGAGGTCTGGCCAATTGTCATTATTAAAATCTCCTACACCCACTCCAAGCCCATATCCTTCAACAGTAATGCCCGCCTTCTTTGAAACATCTTTGAAAAAATCGCCTTCACGCTGAAAAAGTTTGTCGGTGCTATGCCCCAACCCATTGCGCATGATAGGTGTGATGGTCTGCGAATCGCGATCTCCGTTTGAGTGATTGAGCAAATACATATCCAAATCACCATCTTTATCGTAATCAAAGAAAACCGCTTGTGTGGAATAGCCTCCATCGGCTAAGCCATACTTTGCCGCTTGCTCGGAAAAGGTATTATCCTGGTTGTTTACGAAAAGAAGATTGCGCCTCTTGAGTGAATCGGTATGCCCTGAGACACACACATAGATATCAAGAAACCCATCGAAGTTAATGTCCGTCATGGTAACGCCTGTGCACCATTGGTCAGTAGTAACACCCGAAGCGTTAGTTATTTCTTCAAACTGCAACATGCCCTTATTGATATAAAGAGCCGATGAAACTGTATTGCCGGTAAAAAAGACATCTTCAAGCCCGTCATTGTTAATGTCACCTACGGCTACTCCCCCACCGTTATAGACATATTCAAAACGCGACACATTGAATTCTTCGTTTTCTGTAAGTGTGTTAGAGAAATTGATATTGGAGGTGGCCGAGTCTATTTTCTTAAACAAAGGTTTTTTGAAATCACACCCCGCCAAAAAGCAAGCGACCAACAGAAAGTTAAAACAAGTCTTTAAAAAATTCATTTACCAAGAATAAAAACCTGTAGCAGGTCATTGTTATTGGCAACTAACAGAGCCGTTTTTCCATTAGCCAATTTTAAAAGCGCAATATCCTTTACATCACCCGTGGCAGATAGACCACTTTGTACAGGAGTAACAGGCGAAAATATGTGATCGGATGAGCCCTTCAATAATAATCCATTGCCCGCATCATAGCGACCCAATTCTACCGAAGAAGAAAAATTATTTCCAGCTATCAACAGATCGGTGATTTGATCGTGATTAAAATCAGTTACGATAATCCCATTAACGGGTGACATTTGCGCCAAAAGTGGAAGCGCTTGCTGTCTAAATTTGCCCGCCTCGTTTATAAAAATGGACGATGCCAACGTAGTTGCTTCTAAGCGAACGGCCTTATCTAATTGATCTTTTCCAAAAACCTCCTCTACTGACGAGGCCGCATACTTCTCAAACTTCACAAACTTTTTATTGATAGATGGCATTTGCGTAACCAGTATTTCCTTCCTCACCCAGGGCCATTGTTTTCCTTGATTGTAATAACATAGAATC
Organism: Cytophagales bacterium; assembly: GCA_038250265.1. GTDB lineage: Bacteria > Bacteroidota > Bacteroidia > Cytophagales > Cyclobacteriaceae > ELB16-189. The sequence goes on from JBBSCN010000001.1 coordinate 18,505, forward strand.
GCTTCAATACTTTTATTGTTATCAAAGTCAGCTGCATATAAAGTAAGTGGTTCGGTAGCGCTGGCTTTCAATTGGCTATTCAATCCGAGATTACCTGCAACGATATCCAAATCAGTATCGCCATCTACATCGGCAATAGCAATTGAATTCCACCAACCCCGTGTATTTGTCAATCCATATTGCGCTGTTACTTCGCTCAATTGCTTTCCGTTTTCGTTTTTGAATAGGGTAATTGGCATCCATTCGCCCACTAGTACCAATTCTTCAAACCCATCTTTATCCAAATCTGCCCAGCGCGCATCTGTAACAAGACCGATGTTTGCCAGCTTTGGCGATATAGTTGCTGTTACATCTTTGAAATAGCCTTTATTGTTTTGCAGAACATAACTTCTAGGTGCTTCTGGGTAGCGACCAGGCACAATCCTGCCGCCCACAAAAAGATCAAGGTCTCCATCACGGTCGAAATCACATGCTCTTACGCACGAGCCGCTTCCCGTTTCAACTGGCAAGCGTTTGGCGTCCCGCTGAAAAATTCCTTTGCCATCATTAATATAAAGCCTATCTTGATAATTGGGAGAGCCCTTGTCGAACTCACTGCCTCCGCTTACCACGTATAAATCTTGGTCGCCATCATTGTCTGCATCGAAGAAAACAGCGCCCATATCTTCATAAACCGAATCGGCTTCCAGTTCTGCTTGTTTGGTTTTGAGAAAAGTAGAATTGGGTTGTTGGATAAATAATGCCCCTGACGAGAATGCCGCGCCACCAATATAAAAATCATCTAAGCTATCTCCGTTGATATCGGCCACTGAAATAAACGGCCCTAGCTGCGAGAATTTGTGCGGCAACAAAGGCTCACGCTTAAAGTCTATGAATTCATTTTCTTGATGCCGAAAAAAGATTTGCGTTTCTTTTTCTCCTTTCGTGAAGAGAGGCGTTGGTGTATTCATTTTAAACCTACGCTTGTCAGCGGATGAGTTCTCGTATTCAATTTCCAAAAGCTGATCGGCTTTTACGTTTCTCATCAATTCGGTGCGTTGATCAGGCCAAGTAACGCGCAGCGAATCAACGGCAACCGATTTGCCCAAACCAAAATGAAGCCGCGGCTCTACTGATGATAAAAACCCCCGGGTAATTTTTAATTCTGATAGTTGCTTTTCTCCACCAGCATATACCATCACCTTAGCACCAACGCCAGAACGATTTTTTGCTGGTCCGTCCAGTTTGATTTTTAAAAAATGATTCTCAAGTGCCTGCACAGTTTCGTTGCGATACAGCAGTGGCTTCTCATCCAAATTACTCATCACAATATCCAAATCACCATCGTTGTCAAAATCTGCATAAGCAGCACCGTTAGTAAATGTTTTGGCAGTAAACCCCCAATCGCTAGAAACATTTTTGAACGTAAGGTCTTTGTTGTTTTGAAAAAGATAGTTTTGGATTTTAGTAGAGGGCATGTTCTCGATCCACTGCTTAAAGTTTTTAACCGACACAAAAGACTCACCCTTTTTTAGAGAACTCTCAATCGAATCGTTTTTGAATTTGATATACTCTGAATTGGTCATATCACGCCTAATGCCATTAGTAATCAATAGGTCTTTCCAACCATCGTTATCAAAATCAGCAAACAGCGAAGCCCAACTCCAGTCGGTACCGCCAACGCCTGCCATCAATGCTATGTCACTAAATGTGCCGTCACCATTATTCAACTGCAACACATTGCGCATAAGTTGATGGCCATAGCCATAACCCAAGAGTGTATTGTATCGCTCATACACCATAGAACTGGTCAACGATTTTTGACGGAAGTTATCTTCCGGTAACATATCCATGGCCACTATATCTTCCAGCCCATCATTGTTAAAATCAGCTATATCCGTGCCCATACTATTCTGCGTAAAGTGGCGGAAGTAGGTATCTAATTGTTCAGAGAATGAACCATCCTTATTATTTACATACAAAAAATCTTTTTCCACAAAATCGTTTGCCACATAGATATCGGGATAGGTATCATTATTAATGTCGATCACGCTGGCGCTCAGCCCAAAGCCCGAATTCCAAATACCGGCTTGTTGGCTCACATCTTTAAAAGTGCCGTTGCCCTCATTCCTAAAAAGTTTATCAGAATAAGAAGGTTTGTCGGGATCGGTTTTACGGCTCAATTTTTTATTGACATCCACTTTTAACCGCACGCGTGCAGCCAAAGCAAAATCAATAGGATGGTTAACCAAATAAAGATCAACATCGCCATCTTTATCATAGTCCAGAAAGGTAACATGCGTACTATATGATTGATCTTCCAAGCCCATTTGGTGAGATTGCTCTGTAAACGTGAGGTCTTTATTGTTGATGTAAACCAGATTGGAGCGCACGACAGAATCGGGATGGTTGCTGCGGCATACGTAAATATCCAGGAAGCCATCGTTGTTAAGATCGGCCATGGCCACACCCGTTTTAAATCCACGCGAAGCCTCCACTCCCGCCTTGGCACTGATGTCTTCGAAAACAAAATTGCCTTTGTTGAGGTATAATTTGTTGGAAAAGATATTGCTCGAAAAATAAATATCCGCTAGCCCATCATTGTTAATATCGCCTACCGCCACGCCTCCACCATTGTAGATATATTTGGTGTTAAAATAGTTGAGTAATTCGTTTTCTTGCAACAGGTTGATGAAATCTATGTTTGTTGTAGAGGAATTTAGTTCTGTAAAAAGTGGTGCACCTGCCGCTGGTCTCTGTTTAGTTTCTTTGTTTGCACAAGAAAGTGTGGCCAAACAAAACAGAAGTAAAGAGTAATAGATAATTCGTTTCATTCTTTCGTTGAAGGTTTTTAGTAAGTTGATCTTTTTAATTATTTTTCTGCTCAGCTCAATGTTATTATGTTACGCGTTTGGCATGCTTGCCCTCTAGAACCTCACCCCCTGCCGTCCACCAATGAATTCGGCCAAAACCTCACCCCTTCCCCTCTCTCGAGGAGAGGGTGACTGTACTTATTGGATTTGTAAGACTTCTAAAGTTTATCTCCTTTTTTTAAAATCGTGTTTAACATTCTGTCCACGGAGGAGACTATACCTAAGCTTATCATTTTTATAATGTTCGTCCAGTATCGTAGTAAGTACCACGCTCTCTATGTACCGTTATGGTTAACCATTTTCATTTTCTTGTCTTTACTTTGTTCAACACCCATTGCCCTACCGCTTTGCCTTGTGCGATACCATTTTCAACCGCGGGTCTGTAATGGATGCCTCCATACAATCGGCTAATGGCGGCTTGGTCGGAAGCTTGGGCAAATGACTTGAATGACCTTGGCGGCAGGCCATAGGCTACTTCTACCGAATCTATGTAAGCAAAATTATCTCCATACAAATAAGTGAGCACTTGTGCCGATGAAGCCGAAATTACACTGTGGCCGCTTGTATACTCGGGAAAGGGTGGCGTAGATAAAAATGGCTTCCAATTTGTATCGATATAGCTGTTGATGTAGGTCTCTGGCCGGATCAATTCACTTTTATATTTTTCATCCCAACAGCTAATAAATCCTTCGAAGAGCGCAATTGATACTAACGCGTAGGCTTCGGCAGATTTTGATAAGCTAGCGTTGGCCGTGCGCGAGGCCGTGCGGGCAATGCCAATCCAATGTGCGCCCGGGCTTATCTTCTTTATCCCCACCATCACGTGCCCTTCGTGCAGGGTGGCAAAAGGATTGCAATCCCAAAAATTGGCAGCCGCTATTTGATCCTCTGATAAGTTTTTTGAAGCCTCAACAACTTCTTGAGCCAGTGCATAAAACTCGCTTTGCTTATCCATCGAAAAAATGGGGGCTTTAGGCGGGGCAAATTGACTGGCAGAATCTAATGTAAAAGGCCTTATTTTTCGCCAGTTAGGCTCTATTGCATCCATGTAATCAGGCGGAGTAGGCGACCATTTCCCAGTTTGCTTTTTTACCGTGTACCGAGACATTGTTCGCGTTTCCTCATAATTATCCATTTTTGAATAAGCAATCACATGATTAGCCACCTCTTCACCATATTTTACTGAAGCGGATAAACTTTCATCGGTCATTCCCTTCAATTTCACTTCTTCCAACATCGTAGCTTGAAAATCTGAAATCAAAGGCTCTGAATAAATGAATGCTTTGCACGTTTGCAGGTAGGCGACTGCCGCTGCCAATCCCACGTTGATGGCTTTGTCAGTTGGAACTAGTGGCTTTCGAAACCCGCTTATCTTGCCGCCCAATGTTTGCAGTGTAGTGTCCTCATTCACAACTACTTCATAGGCAGCCAATGATGAATAGGCATAAATACGGCTAGCCACGGGCGGGGTGAAAATATCATTCACTAGCACATTTTCAAGCGCCAAGGTGGCTTCATGTAACAACTCCGGATCAGAAAGTCGCGCTTGCGTTACTTTATTGTTGATTGTTCCGCACCCAATAAGGCACATTGATGAAACAATGAGAAATGAAAACGAACGTATTTGCATGTGATATTTAAATGTAGTTAAAAGTAGCTTTAATAGGCCAAAGCCGCGCAATAGGCGAACCCATTTAGTGCTACGTATGCGTATAAAACTGACTTTAGGCTTTAAAACCAAAATATTTTAGCTAACGATTGCGGGAATTCGTTGTTACTTTTGAAACAAGTTAAACGTAAAAAACTATGAAAATGAAGTTATTCTCTCGCTTATCCAGCGTATTGTTAGTGGTGGGACTAATAGTACTTTATAGCTGTAAAAAGGACGAAGTTCCTGTTTTTGATGTCCCTACCATTGCAGTGGTCGCGGATAATTCATCTCCCTTCCCTGGTGAAAAAGTTGTTTTTACCATCAACGTAACTGCACTGGGAAACTTGAAAGAAGTTTCTTTAAATGGAGCGGTGATAAAGTCTTATACGACCGATTTGACGCAAGATAACTTTACGTATGAATATACCGTGGCCGCAAATCAATCACTTGGCCCCGCTGTTCTTACTTTTGGCGTTACTGACAAACAAGCTACGCCAAAGGTTGGAGCTACACCAGCTACGATAACGATCCAAAATCCTGATTTCAGAGGAAACCCCAAGGTGCTTTTTAATTTCCAAGCGGCTACTCCAAATACTTCAGTAACAGCTATTACACGAGATATTGGCGGACAATCTTGGGAAAATGCATACGACATTTTTCAAGACATTGCAGACCCAACCCCAGCTAACGTTGGCAATAAAGTTCTTCAAGTAGATAGAAAAGGTGCCCACGAATGGTTTTTCCAAGGAGGTGGATCTGTGTATTTTGAATTTGCCTCTAGGTTAAGTGAAACTGACATGCAGGGGTTGGTAGCTGGTACACGAGTTATTCAAATGAATGTTTACTTTAAGCAAGTTCCTAAAACGGCAACCGTGCGCGGAGTTGTAAATGGTCCTGATTTACCAAATACAGATCTTTCGTGGAAGATTGCGGATGCCAGAAGAGCTTGGAGCTTTGATTTGCAGGATAGTGCAAAGGCAATTCCAATATCTTTAGAAATAGGTAATAAAGCAAAATGGGATTTCAATAATGGTGCGCCCCTTGGAAAGAAGTTTTACTTAACGGGTTCAGTGTCTGCTGCTAACCAATGGCAAACGGTAACTTTTAGTAGAAGAGGTTCAAGAACTACCACAACGGGAAGAATAGTTACGGACAAACCAATCCTGCAAAGTTCTACTGCTTTAGCTTTTACTGATGATGCAACCGTTGGGCTCGACCAAATTGACTACATCGCGGCAATATTTAACAATAGAGTGACAGGCTTTCCAAATCCCAGTGGATTTCTAGAGTTGCCTGGCGATGGAAATGGTTGGTCTGATACAGTAGTTGCTTCCATAAGTGACGATCATAATACCTACTTCGTAGATAATATCAGGATCATTGATGCGAAGGATTATAACAAAAATCCGAATAAATAAAGGTAGTTGATTGGGCTGGTACTCAGGCCGAGTATAGTTGAGTACACTTTTAGGTTATTTGAAGTTTAGGTGAATGAGTAAACCCCTCGTGGCGAATAGCGCGAGGGGTTTATTGTTTTTACTAACAGTTTTGTGTGTTGTCTTTTTGCTTTGTACCTTGTTATCAATAAATCGATGATAAAATTAATTTGCCTTTCCCTTCTTTTATTTCTTGGCTTCCTTGTCAATGCACAGCCTATTCCTGTCACCATCACTACTACTGCCAACGGCCATGTGATGATGCGCAATGGGTCGCCTTACTTTATTAAAGGAGCCGGGGGAGATGCTTTTCCTGATAGGTTGAAAGAATATGGCGGCAATTCCATTCGCACGTGGGGTACAGACGCCAGCACCATTACCATGCTTGATCAAGCTCATCAACTTGGGCTTACCGTGATGATGGGCTTGTGGGTAGGCCATCAAGAACATGGCTTTGATTACAATAATACCATCGCTGTAAGAGATCAACTAGAGGCTTTTAGATTATGGGTACGCCAATACAAAGATCACCCCGCTGTGTTGGCATGGGGGATAGGCAATGAAGTAGAACTCAATGTCAGCTCAGCTTCGTTTAATAAAAAGGCATGGGATGCCATCAATGAAATAGCCGTGATGATTCATGCTGAAGATGGCAACCACCCCACGCTCACAATAACGGCAGGAATTGATGTAGGCAAAGCAAAAGATATTATGCAACGCGCACCAGCGCTCGACCTGATTGGGGTGAATGCCTATGCAGGAATAGGAGGTGTGGCAGGTACGTTAGCAACAGCAGGCTGGCAAAAACCGCATGTGATTACGGAGTGGGGACCAAATGGCCCATGGGAGGTTAGCAAAACAACGTGGGGGGCAGAACTTGAACAAACCAGTACAGAGAAAGCTGCTCTTTACAAATCACGATACGAAAGTGCCATCTTAGGAAATCCTGAAAAATGCCTTGGCTCTTATGTTTTTCTTTGGGCAGATAAAGTGGAAGGAACGCCTACTTGGTTTGGCCTTTTTATGCCCACCACAGCGGGTGAAGAAACTGAAGTAGTAGATGTGATGAATTATCTTTGGTCAGGCGCGTGGCCTGCAAACCGAGCGCCCAAAATTGTTTCAGCAAAAATAAATACTAGAAGTGCGAGCCAAAGCCCCGTTCTTATAAATGACGTTGGCAATATTGCCACGATTGAAGTGACCGATGCTGAAAACGACCCGCTGACGTATGAGTTTTTGTTTAGGCCCGAAACAGGAACGGCAGGTACTACCAATTCGCCACCCGCGACTATCACTTACTTGCCCGGGCTCATCGTTCAGCAGAATTCAACCACTATTACCTTTCGTGCGCCAGCTAATCTTCAAAACTATAGACTCTATGTTTTTGTGCGTGATAATCATAATAATGTAGCTACTGCTAATATTCCGTTTCGAGTGGCTCTTGAGCCGTTGGTCAGCACTGATCCCACTACGATCTATGCAACAATGGATGCGTATGTCCGTGCGGGTACCAATGCTGATGAAAGGTATGGTGTCACAGATATCCAGCGTTTGCTTACTCGGTTAGATCCTTCTAACGAAAGTAATGTTAGGGAATCCTATGTAGGATTTGATGTAAGCTCAATTAATAAAGGAATTGACAAAGTTTTGTTAAAAATAGTGGGTGGCGGTACGCCCGGAGTAAAAACTTCTGTGCTAGGGCTTAGAAACAAAACCTGGAGCGAGAATCAAATCACCTGGACAAATAAGCCGATTACCACAACGCAAGAGCTAAAAGCATTAGACACGATTACTATTGGCAACAATATCGGGTACTATGAGTGGAATGTTACAAGTTTTGTAAATCAGGCTCGCTTCGAAAAGGAAGGATTTGTTACTTTTTTGATTCGCAATATCACGCCTTCTGATAATCCAACCAACTGGCAATCGCGCGAAACACGACCTAGCCCGCCTGCATTAGCTTTTACTTTAAATGATGGCAACATTGTTACCAGCCTAGAAGATGAAACTCTCTATGGCACTCATATTTATCCCAACCCTTTTTCTAACTCTTTCTTTGTTAATGCGCTTACCTCAGACCCTATAAAACAGACTTCTGTTTATTCGTTAGCCGGCCAACTGCTACACTCAAAAGAAATCAACTCCACTACTACTGAGATAATTTTAGGAAACGATTTATTGGCGGGCCTTTATCTATTGCAAATTCAATGGAGTAATAAAGGAGTGACATATCATAAACTTATTAAAGAATAAGACACAGCCGGTGTCAATGTCGTTTAGCCAAGCACTACTTCTCGTTGAAAACCCCCAATTCTTAGCGGGGTTTCCGCCTCGGGATCGCGCTTTATCATGATCGGGTTTCAAATAACGGAAGAGTTCCCGAAACGCGGGACTCTTGGGGAGAAGTGAAAAGGGAGACGCTGCGGGAAGGCAGTGTGGTAAAAAACCTAACTCGCCAATTTAAAAAGAATAAAGAAAGTGGTTCCCTTCCCCAATTCGCTGACAACCTGTACCTCGGCATTGTGGCTGTTGAGAATATTCTTTGAGGACGTGAGCCCTAACCCCATGCCGGTTGGCTTCGCGGTAAAAAATGGTTCAAATAGTTTTTCCATTTCCTCGGGCGAAATACCTTTTCCATTATCAGCAATAGCAATAGTGATAAGGCTATCTTTTTCCGAGGCTGTAACACTCAATATTCCGGTGCCGTCCGCCACGGCTTCAACGGCATTGATCAGAATATTTAGCAACGCAATCTTTATTTTCTCTTTGTCAATTAAAATCCGCGAAAGGTTTTTCTCACAATTCTGATAGAGTTTAATTCCTTTTAGCCGAATGCGATCCAAGGCCATACCTATCGTCTCTTCCAGCAAATCATCGACAGCTACCAAAGCTAGGTCAAGTTCTCTGGGCCGAGAAGAGTTGAGCATGTCGCCAATGAGCTGCTCAATACGATGGGCATTGCGGTGAATGATGTCGGTATATAGTTGCACAGCTTCGCTGCCAGGTGCAAGCTCATCCTTCAATTGTTCTAAAGCGAGATTAAGATTTGTAAGTGGATTTCTTACCTCATGGGCAACCATGCGAGCCATCTTTCCAGCTATCGAATACTGCTCCGTCTCTATCAATTTTTTTTCTGTTTTTTTTCTCAAGGTAATGTCATGTATAATACCTTGGTAGCAGCAAAAATCAGAAGACTGATCGGGAATGAATACGCAGTTGAGCAAACACCATTTTTTTTGACCGTGTTTATTGACAAGCAATACTTCAAACTCTTTGATTTGCTCAGTTTCTTTTAAAGTATCTCGAAAATAATCGTAGTCTGCTTCCGCTGCAAATATTTCTTTAATAGTAAGCTGCTGGTCATCTTCTAATCGATGTCCAAAAAAATGATGGAAGGATCGATTTAGATCAATTAACGTGAAGTCATACCGAGCTAAAAAAATAGGATCAATAGAACGCTCAAATAACGAACTGTATTTCTTTTCTTTCTCATCTAACTTCCGAATGATTTTCGATTGAGACACAGCATAGCGAATGCTTCTTTCCAACAGGGCGGAGTTCAATTCATTTTTTATCAAATAATCAGCTGCCCCGAAGCGACTGGCATCCAAATCAACTTTCAAATCGCCTTGGCCAGTGAGTAGAATGGAAGGTCTTAACACTTTATTACTGGTGGCGTATTTGATAAGCTCCAATCCGCTTATGCTTCCCAGTCGGTAATCGATCAAAAATACATCAAAGTCTCCATGCACCATTTTCTCCTGTGCTTGAGTGGGGTCTGGCTCCCAGGTTACATCAAATTGAAATGATTCGCTTTGCGACAGATACTCGCGGGCAAGCCTTACATCATCTTCATCATCATCTACAATCAACACTTTTATGATCATCCCTTTCATATCTTATTTTGGTGAAAGCACCACTATTCCAAACCAATAATTTCCAATCTCGCGGGTTACCTCAACTAAATCTTGAAAGCTGGTTGGCTTACAAATAAAGGAGTTCACACCTAAATCGTAGGTTTGAAAAATATCTTCTTCTGCTTGAGAAGCAGTTAAAACGACTACCGGTATTCGCCTCAATTCTTTATTAGATTTCATCTGTCGTAATATCTCTCTTCCATCCATTTTGGGGATGTTAATATCCAGCAGAATAAGCCCTGGCTTAATTAGTTTATTCAATGCATACTTGGCCCGTTGCAAAAGGTAGTCCATCAGCTCAACTCCGTTCTCAATAAATTCAATTTTGTCGGACAACTTATTTTCGGCCAATGCTTGTTTCATCAAAAAGCGGTCATCCGGTCGTCATCGGCCATTAGGATTGTGAGTGGATTCAACTTCTTTTTCAGTGTTTTGTAGCATCTGGCACCTAGGCTAAATTAATGGAAATATAACGATAAATTTAGATCCTTTATTTTCTTCTCCTTCAGCTACAATGATTCCACGATGATTGGAAACAATTTTTCTGCAAATGGCTAAGCCAATACCTGTCCCCTCAAAGTGCAGCCGACCGTGCAAGCGTTGAAATATGTTAAAAATTTGTTCTGCATAAATAGGATTAAAGCCAATGCCATTATCCTCCACACTAATCGCTGCGTATGCGCTGCCTGCCTGGGCGGTCGGGAAATATTTTTTTATATCTGTTTGCGCTAGTTGGGTTGACTGAATGTTTACCTGCGAGTGTGTCGTTGCCTTATGGAATTTAATCGCATTGCTGATTAAATTTTGAAATAGGCGTTTCAATTGTGGCCGATCTCCTTTAATCGATACAAGCTGGCCTATTTGAATGGTCGCATTTTCGCGCAAAATCTGATTTTCCAAATCATCCATTATTTCGGCTACTACCAAATTGAGATTCACTACCTCGGTTTGGACAGAACTTTTTGAAACTCTGGAAAAAGCCAATAAGTCTTGAATTAAAACTTGCATACGCGCGGCCGCACTTTGCATCCGCGCAATATAGTCTGAACCGGTATCTTCTAGTTGTGTGCTGAATTTTGTTGAAAGCAAATCGCCAAAAGCCCGGATCTTTCTCAACGGTTCTTGCAAATCGTGCGAGGCCACGTAGGCGAATTGCTCTAAATCTTCGTTGGAACGTTTTAAGTCGCTGTTGATAAGCCCCAGTTCTAGTTCTTTTTCTTTCAGTTCGGTAATGTCTACCACCACGCCCAATATATTTCCTTTTTCAATTTCTGTTTCGGCCGTAACCGATATATAGAAGTTACGGATTTCTCCTCTTACAACACACCGATATTCCATCCGAAAGCCCTCGAGCATATTCATGGCATTGGTGATAAAGGTTCGGAGCATCTCTTTGTCATTGCTGTGGGCGCATTCAATAAATGCCTCCCATGAGTTTTCGTTTTTGCTCGTATTTCCCAATATTCGACTGAGCCCGTCTGACCACACCATTTGTTTGGTTTTTAGGGTCCATTTCCAACTGCCCATATTGGCTAGTAGTTCCGCTTCTTTTAACAATAATGCTCGTTCGTTTGCCAGAATTACCTTTTCGCGCTGGTCAGTTATGTCTGTGTAGGTGACCACAAAGCCATCACCTAATTTTGCGACATTTATGGAATACCATTTGTTAGTGTCCGGTTGGTTATAGCTATCAATAGAAACTGTTTCTCCTCCTTCTACCACCTTCTTAAAAACATCAAATAGCTGAGTCTTTAAGGTCGGAAATACTTCCAGTAATTTTTTTCCAACAATCTCATCTTCTTTTTTCTGAGCTGCTTCTTGGCTAGCGTTGTTAGCTAAAATGGTCTCAAAGTCAAAAATTTCGTTGGCCTCATTGCGAATCGATTTACAGGCCAAAATCCCCCTGGGAGAATTATCCAATACGCTTCTTAAAAGCGTTTGCGTAAACTCGCGTACCCTCACCTCTTCTTTCAGAAACTGATTGCTTTCGGCCAATTGGGTTTTTGCCTTCTCCTGCTTGCGCAGCGCTTCCAGTATCCGAAAAAATAATACGATGGCTCCGCCTATCGCAAACAACGCGTAAAGTAAAATAGCAAAGGGCGCAATGTTCCTAAAGTCACTTTCCTTTTTTACACGTTGGTTAAGTATATCTTCTTCAGCTATAATAATTTCTTTTGTCTGAGCGCGAATGTTCTCCATGTTGTGTTTGCTCCTAAACAAAAGACTTTTTTCATACGTATCCATATAAAGTGAAGACTGATTGGTGTTCGCCAGAATTTGGGGGATCAAAAGAAGTTGGTCATTTAAGAAAACCTTCAAACTATCCATTCTTCTTTGTTGAACTAAGTTGTCCATGACCAATCTATCCAATCTTGCAATCAGCAGGGGGATTTTCTCAACTGAATTGTTGTAGGGTTCGAGAAATGAAGAATCTCTGGTGAGCTGATAGCCGCGGTGCCCCGTTTCGGCATCTTTAATGGATGAAAGGGTGATCTCAATCGTTCGTAATACCTGGTTGGAATGCCGTATCGACTTTACTTCGTTTATATAATTAGTTAAATTTTTATAGGTCAATAGGCTAACGACAACGAGCACTACAACAATAAAAAAGAAAGTGATTTTTGTATAGTTTTTCTTCATAGTGTGGCCATCTTTCTACAACTGCGTGTACTTTTTCTACGCAAAAAATTCCCAGCCTGTCAAATCTTTCAAATTCGCCTACTAATTCTATTAAAACTATGGCTTAATAATTATCCTACCAAGTTCAAACAAATTAACTGATATAATATGAAAACAAAGAACAAACTTATTTACGGGTTGATGATCGCGGGGCTTTTGTCATTGTCTACCAATTCTTCTTTTGCCCAAATGGGCAAAGCGGGTATTAAAGGAGGGCTTAACGCAAGCAATCTTTATATTGATAACGTGACAGATCAAAATGCACGTTATGGATTTCATATTGGCCTGTTCGGTCAGCCCATCTCTACCGATGCCTTTGCACTACAGGTAGAGCTGTTGTATTCTACCAAGGGTAACAAAGCTGAATATGGTAGTCCTTTTAACCAAGAAATAAAGTACAACCTCAATTATATTGATTTGCCCGTTTTAGCGGTGATCAAACTGGGTAAGGCCGCAGAGATTCACCTTGGAGGATACGCCAGTTATTTGCTAGGTGCAGATATTTCTTACTCCGGCCTCTTGGCCAATGGCGTAACACAGATCGATAAAGACAATTTAAACTCACTAGATTACGGATTGGTAGGAGGCTTTGCGCTAAACTTTGGTGCTGCACAAGTGGGTGTTCGTTATAATTACGGGCTGGCAGAAATTGCCAATAGCGATTCGGCTAACGTAATTTTGGGAAACTCTAAAAACTCAAACGCCCAACTCTATGTTGCCTTCAACTTGGCGAAGTGAGTTTAGAAGTAATGTTACTTGAAAAAAGTAATGCCACTGCTATACAGGTTGTAGCAGTGGCACTATTTACGAGCTAGCTCCTCCTAAGTGATACTTTTTTATAATTGGAGTTACGGAAATCAACTAAGTTACTGTGAGGCTGAGCCAGTCGAAGCCTATTCGTAGACTCCAATAATACGTTTTCGACAACCTTAAACTGACAACATTTAACGTTTTGCGTAGCTCCAGTTTACAAATCAATATTATAAATCTTCAATTTATTGTATAGCGTTTTGCGGTCTATATTCAGTAATTCTGCCGCCTTTGATTTGTTGAACGCCACTTTCTCCAACACTTCAACAATCGCATTTCGTTCGGCCAAGCCAGCAATAGATTTCAATACACCCTTGCTCTCATCTGGGAGGATACCCTCTGCGAGCTTGTCCGCATGAACGATCTCCTGTGGCAGACTCTCGGCAAGCACCTGATCACCCGTTGTTAGCAAAACAGACCGCTTCACTACATTGGCTAACTCACGCAAGTTTCCATGCCAGTAATAATTTCGCAGATACGATACCACCTCAGCGGTAAACGATAATACATTTTTTCCCAATGAGAGATTTGCCTTTTTCAAAAAATAATCGGCAAAAACCATAATATCGTCTTTACGTTCTCGCAAGGGAAGTAACTGAATTTTAAATTCATTTAAGCGATGAAAAAGATCTTCTCTAAACCTACCTTCTTTTACCCCCTTTGCAAAATCTTCATTAGTAGCGGCAATAATGCGAACATCAATGGGAGTATCCTTGGTAGCTCCAATTCGCTTGATCTTTCTTTCTTGAATCACCCGTAAAAGTTTTACTTGATTCTCGTAGGTCAAATTTCCAACTTCATCCAAAAAGATCGTTCCCCCATCGGCTATCTCAAAGCTTCCCAATTTATCATTGATCGCCCCGGTGAAGGAGCCTTTTACATGGCCGAAAAGTTCGCTGCCGGCCAATTCTTTGGGTAATGCTCCGCAATCAATGGCAATAAAAGGTCTATGGCTTCGCTTACTAAATTTGTGAATGGATTGGGCAGCAAATTCTTTTCCTGTCCCTGTATCGCCTTCAATGATCACCGACATATCAGAGGGTGCAATTAACTCAATGTGCCGCTGCACCATTTGCGATTGCGTACTCTTACCTACTATAAAGTCGGAAGTAGATAGTGCTTCAGTGTTACCATTTTTCGTCTTAAGCTTTGCCTCTTCGGGCAAGCTTGCCAATAGAATTTTAGCTTTATTTTTCTCCAACGCTTCTTTGATGGTTACCAGCAACTCATCGGGGAACAGAGGCTTGGTTACATAATCGCTGGCTCCATACTTAAACGTTTCCACCGCAGTCCGCACATCTGAATAGCCCGTAATAATGACCACCGCAACGAGAGGCGATAAAATTTTGATTTTTTGTAGGAGCTCGACACCTGTATAGTCAGGAAGACGATAATCACAAAGAACGAGATCAACGTGATTATTTCTAATGATCCGGAGACCATCTTCACCCTTGTATGCTACCTCTACAGAATAACCGTACTTAATTAAAAACTTGGACAGGGTAAGGCAAATGTCTTTGTCATCATCTATAACTAAAATTACTGGCATATCTACTGATAAATAAGAATTAAAAGTTACGCATAATTAACGGTATGTAGAGCCTGATCAAGGGTTTTTTTAGATAAAGGCTTTTGAATAAAGTAATTAGCTCCATTTTCAAGAGCTCTTTTAGCCTCACCATCATAAGCAGTGATAATAATGATTTTGGCTTGCGACCGTAGTTCTTTCAACTTATGGATGAGGTCATAACCCGATCCATCCGTTAGGTTAAGATCCACGATATAGAGATCATATTTGGTTAGGGTGGTCTTGTACAATGCTTCCTTGATCGTCACCGCGTAGCCTGCTTTTATACCTTTGTTATCAAGGTATTTGGTTACCAAAATACAAATGTCAATTTCATCGTCCACTACCAATACTCTGCCCATTACATACTCGTTTAGCCAATTTGATAAAGAATCAACCACATCCATTGCTAGTGGATGTTTCGCTTTTCCATCCCTTCCTTGGTGTAAAAGGGAAAGAATAGCTTAACGTGAAGTACGATGAGTCCTACGAATAAAACAAATCCTACTACAAGGGAAACTACTACGTTAAATATATCTGCCATATCAAGTTAAATTATTTTTTGAAATCCAAAGAGAATAATGTGCCAGTTTTTTTAGAGTAGAAAAGAATCAATTGCATGGATAAACGAGGCGCAATTCCACAGACGTGGGGATAATTTTCCACAATTGAGTTCCCATACCGCAATAGTAGTCAAGCTAACCACCCGTTTTGTAGTTGGCATGACTATTACACTAAGTTGGAAAAATAAACTTTATGAGTGACCTATTATACTTTGTGGCCGTGATACTTCTGATCGGATGGCTTTTTGGATTTTTCTTTTTTAGCCTGGGCGCATTTATTCACATTTTGCTTGTGTTCGCAATAATCGCGATCTTGTTTCGTGTGATACGAGGAGGAAGAATATAAACTAACCTCGCCAATGAACAAGAAAGAGCTATGGACAAAATTTCGTTCAAAGCGAATGCAGAAAAGACTATTGCTTGCCCTTGCACTATTTGTTCTTGTCATCGTTTCGGTAAACGTTTTAACCCATATTGCCGAAAAAGAAGCCATAACAAAGTTTAAAAAATTGAATGGAACATTTGGTTCAATCAAGATCAACATACTCAGCCGCTCTGTTAGCATCAAAAACATAGCGTGGCAGTCTCCAAATCAGCAATACCCACATCAAGTAACGATAGCCAATTGTAAGTTTCAAGGGATTGGATTATTTCAATTGATCTTTCATAAAAGGATTTATATTGAGAAGTTATTGCTCGATAGTGGAAAGATTAGCTACAATCAATTACTGGAAGCAAAAGAGGCGCCTTCTCCAAAGAAGGAAGAATATCCGGTAGAAATTGAGAACATTATTGTCAATAATCTCTATGGAGAGCTTAAGCAAGACTCCGCTTCAAAGATTCATGGATTAGTCAATGCCTCAACTGGTGCATTTGTTTCGACCGATAAATTTTTAAAGGCATTTCAATCCAACTTTAACTATCTCGAAGGCTCGATATTGGATTTGACTATAAAAGACGCCAAGGGATTTTATACCACTCACGTAAACGAAGTACAATTTAATAGTCGCGCGCAGAGGCTTCAAATTGACTCGCTCACACTTATACCACAGCACACAAAATATCAATTTGCAAGGAAATGGGGGCAACAGATTGACCGAATTGACTTAAGCATACAGAAAATTGATATTTCACGACTTGATTATCCCAAACTATTCGACAGCCTATTTTCCGCTGGCAAGATCTCGGTTACATCCGCTGACTTGTTATCCTTTCGCGACAAGAGAATACCTGATGGAATAGAGCCTATTGTACCCATGCCCATGACGAGTTTGGCTCAACTTCCATTTGCCATTTCCATTGATAGTATCGTTTTAACCAGTTCTAAAGTTACCGTGGAAGAGTTCGCTGTCGATGGGTTTCAGCCTGGGTATATCAATTTTCAACAACTAACAGCTTTGATGACCACTATCGATAACCGCTACGACAGCACCAAGGCACGCCATTCCAAACTTGTTGCCAGTGGCAATTTGATGGGCACTGGATTAGTAAAAGCTACTTTTAGTTTTCCATTAGATGGCTCAGCGGACTACCTTACAACAGGTTCTTTGAGAGATTTTCGGTTAGCAGACCTCAATCCTATGCTAGAAAATATAGCCCAATTGAGAATTGACGAAGGTCACTTAAAGGAAGTAAGTTTCAATTTCCGATACAATGACCGTAAATCCATAGGGTCACTGGCAATAAATTATAAAGACTTAAAACTACAAGTGCTGAAGTCGGATAAAGGCAAATCTGAAAATTACTTTAAGTCATGGCTCGTAAACGCCTTGGTTATGAATACAAAAGACAAATCAGTAGACCGTGCCAAGCGAACTGGGGTGATTGAACTAGAGCGAGACAGGAAAAGATTTATTTTTAATATCTGGTGGAAATCCATCAGGTCAGGATTGCAATCCTCTTTTTTGGGAAAATCAACGCCACCCTTACAAAAAAGTAAAGTGAGAAAAAGTTGATAGACTTGATTTAATTGGTTTTATCAAATACCGAAGCGTTCTAAATAATAAATAAATTAACGCAAAGAATTTCCAAAAAAAAGACGGTTGTCCGTCTTTTTTTAATCTGAAACTGAAATTGCTACGTTAAGCAACTACCGACCTTTCTCGGTACTGCTTTATAAGATCAAGAGATGCTTTCAATTTCGTTTTTTGCGCTGAAATAATGTGCTCAGAACTTGGTGACAAATCACCACTTTCTAAAGCGGTTTTGTAAGCCGATTGCGCAGCATCTTCCCCAAATTCGCACGCACTCAAAATACCCTCTCTATTTTTCCCGTTAAATGTAGCGCGGATATCCATCCATACACGATAGATTTTTCCTGCGTTGGTGGTGCTGCCGACAGCAGGCTCGCCATCCAACTTCAAAATTTCTTGGGTTAATGCCATTACAATGGTCTTGCTCTCATCGGCCATGTCGTGAAAGAGCCTTTTTTGATCTTGCTCTTTCGATTCGTCTGCCGCTTTTTCATAACCTTCTACGCGGTCGTTGTTGATCTTTAGTAGATCGTTCAATACCTCCGATTCATTTGATTTCTTTTCCATAGCTACATTTTTAAATTGTTTCTATCTGTAACTCAATAACTATACCTTTCATTTTGAATATTAGAACTGGCCTTTTAACTGCTTTTGTGTAGAACAAATTACGCAGCCTGATGAAATTTGTTCTCACAGCTAGATTTAGAAAAAATGGCAGGGTAAAATATGCATTCAGGCATTCAATATCTTTCAGATCGGAATCAGACCACTATTGTGTTACAATCATTTCATCAAGGTATTGCCGTAGCAACCCAAAAGAATCTTTTAACGTATCATTTTGCCTTGAAATCAGTTGATTCCAATCGCCCGTTAACTCATTACTTTCTAGATGCGTTCTATAGACCGCCAGAAATGTATTTTCACCAAATTCGCATGAACGTAAAATAGCACCTTGGCCGTTTTCACTAAAAATTGCCTGAGCGCTCATCCACACCCGATAAATCTTTCCTGCATGAGAAGTACTGCCAACAGAAGGTAATCCACCATGTTCTACTATTTCGTTGGCAAGTTCTATGGCAATAAGTCTACTCTCATCTGCCCTATTCTGAAAGAGCTTTTTTAACTCAGTGTTCTTTATCACCTCGGCAGCTTTCACATAGAGTTGTACGCGGTCATTGTTACTAATAAGTAGGCTGTTCAGCGCTTCTAATTCGTTTGCTTCTTTTTCCATATTGATCGTTACTTTGACTATTCCAAAGTTTAAAAATTAGGTAGTAATCGCGCGGGCAACTGTAATGCGTTGAAGTATCACCGAAAGAGCCAAGCCAAACAGCACGTATGCCAAAAAAAGTATAAATCCAGGCTGAAGTGATGTATCATTGGTGGAAATACTAGCGAGCGATTCCGATTGTCTGTTTAAGTTCTCCAACTGGCTGTCCAGAATTCCTTTAAAGCCAATGTAGGCCATAAAAATAGCTACTACATTTACATCGGCCATGCTCCACTTGCCCGATTTAAAAGCAAAAAATTGAATCAACTTGTTTTGCCGCCAATGTTCATTTCCTAGCAGATAGGCTTTCGTAGAAAGTAATTTTGCCACCGGAAAGACTATACTAAATACCAGAATGAGAACTCCTACCATGGCTGAATCGAATTTTCGCGTCTCGATTAAAATACGAACTACGTCTACTATGCTTTTACTTTGAAAAAAGATGACTTGGTCTGTAAATAATATTTTCTCACCAATCAATAAAAAACTCATCTCCTTAATCCGCGCATCAATTTCGATCATGGGGGCGGTAAGGCCCACTGTTAGCAACACCAGCGCCAACAAAGCAGACAAGGTAAACAGGGGCGTATGGGTGGTTGGTTGATTGCGTAGCAGCCACCAAAGAACCAAAAAGGCTAATAGAATGCCGAGCATTAGCCAGGTATAAAAATAGTTTTGCTGTTGAAGAGCGTTGAGCAGTTGTTCACTTTGCACATTGAAGGCATGAACATCTGGCACTTGGTATTTTAGAAGAATAGCCTCACTTTGTCTTACATCGTTGGCACTATCGTACGTGATGGAGCCGAAATCTTCTAGTTTACTTTTGATCAAAAATTTTAATTTTTCCTTGTTCTTTGGCTTTTTCAGTTCATTCACTATAGTCTGTGCAAATAGAGGTACTTGCTCATGCAACTTGTCTTCTTTGACAAAAGTCTTTATGGCGAATTTTTTCAATTTCCCCTTTAGGGTCTTTTGCTTCTTATCAACCAAATCGCCCGCCTTATTAATAATGGCATGCAGTACGGTGGCTACTTCCAACTTGAGTGTATCTTCTTGTTGACGGCTGAGTTCGAAATCATCAATTCGGTTGGTAACCACCCGTATCAAGTGGTCGCGCCAAGCGTTTACTGAGAGCAACCCATTAGTTATGTTATTAAGTGTACTGTAATCTTTTTTTATAACTGCCCGTTCATTCGATAACCTGTGAACTTGATAGCCGCTCCAACTGGCAACAAATAAGAGTGAGCCAGCTAGGATGGTGATAAGTAAGCGTTGCGAAAATTTATTCATGATTTTTTTCTAGAAAAGAAGTATTTGTTGACGAGTTTGGTAACAAAAAAGGTAAGAGCAATCCCACCCTCAAGGGCACAAAAGCCGTATATCCAATTCTGGTAAATCTTTTGTTTCTCAGCGCTGTCATATATCCTTTCCCGAAGGAATCTCTGTAATGACAAATCGTACAGCTCGCTCAGTTGGCTCAATTGGCCTCCCAGACGCTGCAGCATGTACGAACGTGAACTGTGCACCTAGTAAAAAAATCACAGTTGAGTAGTAAACCCAAATTAAAAAGACTACGAATGACCCCGCTGCACCGTACGCGGAATTAATACTGCTGTTGCCCAAGTATAACCCGATCAAGTACTTACCGATGGTAAATAAGAATGTGGTAATGAGGGCGCCTATCCACACATCACGCCAGCGAATTTTAGCATCTGGCAATACTTTGAACAGAAGCGCAAAGACAACGGTAATAATCCCCAGCGAAATTATAAGATTGAGGGCCACTAAAATAAAAGCAGAGATGCCTTCAAAATAATGTGCGATTACTTTTTGAAAAGCCATGAGAATGGTATCTACTATCAACGAAACCAATAGGATAAAACCAAGACTTGCTACCATCGCAAAGGATAACAGTCGATTGACAATGTATCTCAGCCATTCCTTCTGTGGCTTTGGTTTAATGCCCCACATTTTATTGATGCTGAATTGTAAGGATACAAAAACAGTGGTGGCGCTAAAAATCAGCGTTCCAATTCCTATCACACGAGCTAGTTTGCTACTCATCTCCATAGAAGCATTGCTGAAAACTCTTTGTATCTCTAAGGTGCTTTGCTTACCTATCAAGGCTCCGACCTGATCAATCAATTGTTGCTGAACAGCCTTCTGTTCATAGAAGGCTGAACCAATGGAGAGGGCGATGAGAAGGATGGCCGGCAATGAGAAAATGGTGGAGAATGCTATGGACGCAGCGTATGAAAACGAGTCGCCATCAATAAAAGAGGAAACAGTCTTTTTGGTTAATGACCAAATATTTAGACAAATCTTGCGCATGGGGTAAATTATTCTCGATTCCCACTTGATCAATAAGCATACCTAAGAAAATACGAGCATCTGTCAATGCCTTTGATCAGATAGGGAAACAATTCCTCATTCTGGTGTGGAAAAAAATACACACCTATCGGCAACGGTTGACGCGAATCTGTTTCATAAACGGATAAATAATTGGCATGAATATTACTAAACCAGAAGTAAGATAAATCATTAATGCCAGCAGCTTCACGCCCTTTTTACCAAAAGCTAAGTTTCAATCTACTTTCGATTAGTTTAATCTGCATCGGTTTATATTACGGCCGGGGTATCATCCTTCCCATACTTTTTTCAATATTATTGGCCACTCTTTTACTACCAAGTGTCAATTATATAGCGCGAAAGAGTATTCCCAAAGTGATCTCGATTTTTGTTCCGCTCATTTTATCCATCATTGTCGGAGGTGCCGTGTTATACTTTCTTTCTTCTCAAATCGTAAATTTTACCGAAGATATACCCGTAATTAAGCATCGTATAGATGAGGTGGGTAACTCAATTCAAAAATGGCTGAAAGCCACCACCCATATTACAATTCACAACCAGAACAAGTATATTAAAGACACAGTAGACAATCTTAAAGAAAACGCGCCACAACTAGCGGGGCAAACGGTAGGCTCGATAACCGGGATGATCACCTACCTAACACTCATTCCGATCTACACTTTTCTCATCCTCTACTATCGATCGGTTATTAAAAAATTTCTGGTCAAGGTATTTAAAAATGGATCGGAAGAAAGCGTAACCGAGATTCTTTCACAATCGACCACGATATCACAACAATATGTCGCTGGTTTAATGTTCGAAACCGTATTGGTCTTCACATTAAACATGATCGGCTTTTTAATACTGGGAATAAAGTATGCAATATTTCTCGCTATTCTGGGTGCCTTACTGAATCTCATTCCCTATGTGGGCTTGGTCATCGCCAATATCCTCAGCATGTTCATCACACTCATAAGTTCTGAAAATATCAGTGATGTGGTGTGGGTGGGGATCATCCTTGCCATTGTTCAATTCATCGACAATAATATTGGAATGCCTTTAATCGTAGGTAACAAGGTGAAACTGAATGGCCTAGTCACTATTCTTGGAATTTTGATAGGTGGAAGTCTTTGTGGTATCTCAGGAATGTTTCTCGCCATTCCCGCGTTAGCGGTATCAAAAGTGATTTGCGACAGAGTGGCTGATTTAAAACCCTGGGGTGAATTGCTAGGCGATGGCTCGGAGAACAGCACACAAAAAAAGAAAAGTAAACTTTCAGAATTCATCGAGTCAAAAAAAACATCATAAACCATAACAAAAAATAATATGAATAACACCTCAAAAATAGTTTTAGGATTGGCCGTAGCAGCTGCCGCAGGGGCAGCCATCGGTATGCTATTAGCACCAGAAAAAGGGACTGACTTACAGAAAAAAATCAAAGATGGTGCAAACGACTGGCTCACCGAATTTACCGCCTTACTCACCTTGGGTAGCCAAGCTGTGAGCCATTTTAAATCAAAATCAGAACAAAAATTGATTTCTATGAAAGAAGAACTTTCTAAACTGGCAGAACTAAACGAGCAACTACACTAGATTATGGAAGCAGAAAAAAATTCAGCTGAAAGATGGGTGGACGGTGCTGGCAATTTTGTGGAAACCTATCGTGAACTATTGACGGTGCGGATGGTGGAGCATGCCTCTTTGGGTGCATCAATTAGCGCATTAGGTATCATCTCGTTAATTTTCTCTTTATGTATTTTACTTTTTGTAGGCTTAGGCTCAGCTTGGTGGATCGGAGAATCCATGAACAACACGAAAGCCGGGTTTTTTATTGTAGGTGGCGTTTATTTCGTATTACTCGCCATTGTGCTGGCAACAGCGAGAAAATTTATAATTCCATTAATCAGAAATCTAATCATCAAAAAAGTCTATGAACAAAATTAACAACTACCAAGAACTGGTTGCCGAACGGATAAGACTGGAAGGAGAACTTCAGTTACAGAAAGCGGTTTTAACAACCGAAATGACTGCGATAAAAAACCAGCTCGAACCTCTTGTCGACTTTGTTTCAATTTTAGGTGTATTTAAGAAAAAAGAAAATGGTATTTCGCCTCTAATCAAAATAGGAGTGTCGTTAGGTATTGATCTGTTGAGTGGGAAACTATTAGCCCAATCAAATTGGTTAACGCGAGGAGTACTACCTAATCTTATAAAGGGTCTTGTAAATCGATTTTCTTCACGAAAGTCTGACTATGACAAAGCGAGCACCTGATAAAAAGATCACCATTTTTTTAGCCGACAAAAAATAATTAATTTATTATACTCCTGATTTTTCAAACAGACTGCGGAAAAAAGAATTCACAACTTAAACTTGAAAGAGATGAATACACGTAACAAGCGCACAGCCTTATTCAAATCAAAAGTTTGTACTGGCCTAACAGAATTGAAGAACGCATAAAAGAATTTACTAAACCAACTTCTACGCGAAGAGTTACGGTAGGGCAACAACAGAATGTAAAACTGAATTACCGAAAATGCCGAGCCTACGTAAAGTTGAAATAGACACAACCACTCGTAATATTCTATTTCCGAAGTAAATGCCCATAAAAGATACTGGACAAAATGAATTCAACAAATTTGCAGCAATCGGTGAGGTGTCGCATGTAGAAGCGTAAGGTGGCGTATGAAACAGTAAGACAGCGGCTTGTGTCTGAGATTAATAAATTACTACCAGCGAATGATAAAATTTCTCGCAATCTTTAAAAAAGAAGAGCGTAAACGGGATTTTATAAAATGGAGTAACCTCAAAAAAATTCCTGCAATAAAGTGGTGGTTAGAGAACATTCAAGAGTTTGTAATAAACATTCTGGCCAGAACAGAACTTCCACTTGTTAATCAGACCAAAGGTGTGATCTTTTTGAATTAATGCGCTGAAAATTAAGAGAGTGAACGAGTAGCCAAGCTATAACCTACTAATCTTTAGAGCGGGAAACGAGGCTCGAACTCGCGACCTACAGCTTGGGAAGCTGTCGCTCTACCAACTGAGCTACTCCCGCTTTTTTTTTGGTCAATTCAAATTTACAGATTTTTAAAGAATTGCTAAAAAAAAACCCTGAGCTTTTTACTCAGGGCTTTTAAGAGGTTCCGAGCGGATTCGAACCGCTGTAGGAGCTTTTGCAGAGCTCAGCCTAGCCACTCGGCCACGGAACCTTTTGTGTTACAAAGCTAGAAAAACATGAGCGGATTACAACTAAAAAAAAGAAGGTGACTTTCGTCACCTTCCTCTTCTAATTATCAAAGACTATTTGCCTTCATCTTCTGATTTTGCTTTGGCAGCATTCATTTTTTCTTTGAGTGCATTCAATGCTTCGTTATCTCCCAATGTAGACTTCTCTACTTGTTGGTTGATATTATCAATAGTCTTACTCTTAGGAGCAGCAGCCTTCTTTGGAGCAGCAGCCGCCTTAGGCGCAGCCTCTTCAGTAGACCACATCGCCTTTAAGCTTAAGACAATACGTCTATCATCTTTGGAGAATTCCAAAACTTTGAAATCATAGGCTTCACCAGCTTCAATCTTGCCATTATCTTCTTTTGCCAGATTCTTGGCAGAGCAGAAACCTTCGATGCCGTAAGGCAATTCCAAGGAGGCACCTTTATCATTTTTGCTAATGACGGTACACTTGTGAACCGATCCCGTTGTGAAGATGTTTTCAAAAGTATCCCAAGGATTTTCTTCCATGTGCTTATGACTAAGTGCTAATCTTCTGTTGGCAGAATCCAACTCTAACACTTGCACATCGATGCTCTCTCCTACTTTCGTAAATTCAGAAGGATGCTTGATCTTTTTAGTCCAACTCAAATCAGAAACGTGAACCAACCCATCAATGCCTTCTTCCAATTCGATGAACAACCCGAAGTTGGTTAGATTGCGAACGATACCTTTATGGCGGGTGCCCACGGCATACTTGCCCAAAATCTCTTGACGTGTCCAAGGATCTTCAGAAAGTTGCTTAATGCCCAATGACATCTTGCGCTCTTCGCGGTCAATCGTCAGAACAACAGCTTCCAACTCATCTCCGACTTTGATAAAGTCTTGCGGATTGCGCAAATGTTGAGACCAGCTCATTTCACTTACGTGAATCAAACCTTCAACGCCTGGCTGTAACTCCAAGAACGCACCGTAATCAGCTACGTTTACAATCTTGCCTTTTACTTTAGAACCGATGACGATCTCTGTATTCAACGATTCCCAAGGATGAGGCGTCAATTGCTTCATGCCCAACGAAATTCTTTTCTTTTCTCCATCGAAATCCAACACTACCACCTTCACAGTTTGATCGAGTTTCAACAACTCTTCTGGATGGCTTACGCGGCCCCAAGAAATATCTGTGATATGCAATAATCCGTCTACACCACCCAAGTCGATGAACACACCGAAGTTGGTCATATTCTTGATTACACCCTCGAGTACTTGTCCTTTCTCTAAGTTAGTAAGGATTACAGCCTTTTGCTGCTCCAGATCTTTTTCGATCAACACTTTATGAGATACCACTACGTTGTCGTTGGTGTTGTTGATCTTCACCACTTTCACCTCTATTGATTTATTCACATAAATATCAAAGTCACGGATGGGCTTCACATCAATTTGTGAGCCTGGTAAGAATGCTTCAATGCCAAACACGTCTACGATCAAACCACCTTTGGTTCTGCGTTTTACAAAGCCTTCAATCACTTCGTCTTTATCCAGCGCGCGCTGCACATAATCCCATCCCTTTACCAACTTCGCCTTTCTGCGGGAAAGCACCAGTTGACCCATCGCATTTTCGCGCTCTTCGATGAACAAATCCACTACATCACCAATTTTCAAATTGGTCATGTCTTTGAATTCAGCCAATGGCACTAAACCATCTGATTTGAATCCGATATTTAAAATCACATCGCGGTCATTAATACCTACCACGGTGCCTTCTACTACTTCACTTTCATTCACCGAGGCTACGGTGCCTCCGTATAATTGATCCAGATTTTCGCGTTCGGTTTTTGAGTACCCTTCGCCAAAACCTTTGGTATCGAAGGCAGCCCAATCAAAGTTTTCCAACGAAACGTTAGAGTTAGTTTCGCGCCTTGCGGATACATCGCGCACCAAGCGACTGATACCTTCTTCCTCTGCAGCCTTCTGCTCAAGCTTCAATTCTGTCAGTTCATCCTTTTCGAAAAGGTCTCCTGCTGCTGCACCTTTAACGGCCTTTTTTACCGGGGCATCGCCTTCACTGGATTTGCTAACCCTTGGACGTGCATCCTCTGACTTTTCTGATTTTTCCTTTAACGCTTTTGCCATAAATTAAATTGGCCCTTCGATACATGCAGCAACCAGGCCTTGATGCTACAAATTAGTTTGGTAATGCTGTCTCAAACCTATGAAACAGCCCCACAGATAGCTGAGGGGCTGCAAAAGTAACAATAAAGATTGAGAAGTGGCGTCTTTGGTTCGGAATATCAATCAGGGCAAATCCTCTATTTTTAGTGTTCCTAAGGCATATTCTAATAGTATTTTTTGAAAAAGCAGCGTCACTTCTGCCTGGGCCTTGGAGCCTGCCCCTTGCACGTAAGCCTGATTGGCCTGCGCCAACGCGACTTGGTTGGACGCCCCCAGTAGGTAACTCTCCTGCTGCACTTTCAGCGCGAGCTCTCCTGCTTGAAACTGCAATAGACTTGCCTGATAGGTATCGATAGATGTTTGAAAATTTTTAAAACTTCGCTGCACATCAATTTTTACCGTCTTAAAAAGATTCTCCTTTGTTAGCTCAGCATTTTGCAGGTTCACTTTAGAGGAAATCCGATTCGTTCGAGTTTGAAGCCGATCGAAAATTGGAATGTTTAAATTCAATCCGTAAGACGTCTGAGGATTGTTTCTCACAAATTGATCTTGGAAAGAAGGAGGCGGTGGGCCGCCCGTTTTTTTGTAGCCATCGCTGGCAAAATAGGTAGATGCATAACCTGCAAAAAGAGAAAGCGTTGGATAGTACCCAGAGGTATTTGCCCGCATTGATCGCTTCCACCCATCTACCAAATAGACCTGCTGCTTTAGGTCGGCACGATTAACAAGGGCAATTGAATAAAGGCTGTCCAAAGATAAATTCTCAAAATAGCCCAAGTCTGTTTGCCAGTCTGGTGTTACCAAAATAAAGGGAACAGCCGGATCCAATTGCAAGGTTTGCGCTAAGGTAGCCCGATCGTTTTCCAATGTGATTCGCGCACGAAGCGCGATTACTTCTTGATTCTTTAAAAGCGCATTCTGCGTATATTGATCTGCTTCTGCCCTCGAACCTGCCTCGACAAAACCTTTAATCTGATCAAGGGTAACTTGCTGAACCTGCGTGTTTTCTTCGGCAATTCGCAACAACTCTTGATCGAGCAATACTTGTAGGTATTGTGATGCCACGTTAAACATCACATCTTGATTGGTGCGCTTCACCAAGAAAGTTTGCGCCATCAAGTTTGAATTGCTTTGTTTGAGTGTATTGATACGATTAAATCCATTGAAAATTGTATACGAGGCACTCACCTGACCAAAGATATTGTCTGCTTCAATATTGCTACCAACGCCTGTGGTAGGGTCAATCTGCAAACCATTGGCTCGTTGAAAATTACCTTGCCCGTTTACGCTTGGCAGGTAGGCAGCGAGCCCTTGAAGTCGTCTCGCTTCATTGATGTAAAGATTATTTTTCTGGGTATTGAGCGATACGTTTTTTTCCAGTGCTATTTTAACAGCATCTTTAAAAGTTATGGTTGAATTGTCTTGGGCAACTAACCCAACCTGAAAAGACATTGCTGTAAGTAAAATGATCAACTTCCTCATTATTGTAAATTTTATTTTATCAATTCATCTGATTCAACAGCTCCATCCACTACTTTCACAATACGCTTTCCGCGCTTCGCGTTTTCTTCCGAATGAGTTACTTGAATGATAGTAATTCCTTCTTCATTCAGTTTTTGAAAAATATCCATGATTTGTTTGCCTTGATCGGAATGCAAATTTCCCGTTGGCTCATCGGCTAATAATAATTTTGGCTCACCCACAATGGCACGGGCAATGCCCACCAACTGTTGCTGCCCACCTGATAATTGTTCCGGAAACAAATCTTTTTTGGCTACCATATTGAATCGATCCAACATTTCCGCCACCATGCTTTTGCGTTGGCTACCACTTACGCCTTTATAAAGTAAGGGCGTCTCGATATTTTCGTATACCGTTAGTTCGTCAATCAGGTGATAGGCCTGAAAAATAAAACCGATATAGTTCTTGTGCATTTCACTCTTCTGCTTCTCGCGCATTTTGTGCACGGGCTCATCGAAGAAATAGTATTCTCCTGCTGATGGCTCATCCAACATACCAATGATATTCATAAGAGAAGACTTGCCCGCCCCACTGGGACCCATAATCGTTAGGAACTCTCCCTGCTTTACTTTCAACTCTACACCCTTCAAAATAAAAGTGCGTTGAAATCGAGAGTCGATATATTTGTCAATGTTTTTTAGATGAATCATGAATTGCGCTGGTTAGTGGTTTGGCCTTGGCTTGTCGCTTGCAATGGCTAATAATATGCCAAGGCAACTTTAGGTGTTTAGACTGCTAAATACACGATTTTGTTGCGATTGATCGTTCGCTTGTGAAAAAAGGTGTCCGAAAACGGATACCTTATTGTCCTTTTTCCGTTTTTAATTCAACATGGAAAACAGGAAACCGGTAACTAGAAAACTACCGGATGCAGAATCACATCCACTCTCCGATTCATGGCCATGCCTCCATAACTTTCGTTGGAATAAACGGGGTTTTCAAAGGCCCAATCTTTTACATGGATAATATGCTCTGGGATATCTTTTTGGATCAACAAATCGAAAACCACTTGGCTTCGCATTTTTGACAAAAACTGATTGTAGCGTTTGCCCCCGATCGGATCGGTATGGCTGATGAGCTGGATCTCGTATTTATCGAGCAAGTTGGGGATCGAATCCAACCATCGGGAAAGTGAGGTGGCTTGTTCTTCATCCATGTAATAGCTACCTCCGCCAAAAAAAATGCTCTTCCTGATTTCGTCTGGCTGCGCTAGAGACGCTTCTACCGAAAAGAAAAAAACTAATGCCACTATCAATCGCAGGTATCGCATGCTTCTGTTTTGGCTCCTACAACTTTATAACAATCGCCCATAGAACAATGGCAAATCTCGAATATGAAAACCGCGACCAAAAAAAACTTTTTTACTTTTCGAAAAAATAAGCTCTAAAAATGACCTTGCAGCTGCGCGCACCTGCTTTGACAAAATGCAAACTTGGTGGAGATACACAAACATGGTGCTTAAGCTGATGATCACAGCCAATAGTGCCACAATAAAAGCGGGGAACAGAAGCTGTCTGTTGCTCATTGTGTAGCTTTACGGAATAAGTATCGAGTAATAAAAATACCACCACCACTCTTCTCATTTGATACACCGGTACTGGTATTATACAATTCCCAGCCTTCATTGGAAATCTCATTTATTCGCGTAACAATCAAATCATCGTTATTAGCAATGTTACTGAAATTGATTCCGACAAAACTGTAAAAATTTTTCAATTCTTTCTCGATCAATGTTCCACTCTGGTCCGTTGATAGAATTCGAGATCTACCAAGACCACCCGGAATAATAGATTCCACCGTACTAATTTGCATGTATTTGTAAGGTGTCGCTTCGGGCTGTGGTGCCTTAAAGGAAAACAGACTAACAACGGTCAAGGTTAGTACACTCGCCAATAAAGAAGAAATAAGAACTGTTTTTTTCATACTTTTAAATTTAGATTTAAAATAAAAATACGATGAGAAATAAAATAATACAACTAGTTGTATTCACATTAATTTTGGGTTCGACTGAGCTTTTAGCTCAATCTCAAATTCAACTTTCCAATATTTCCTTCCTCACGCCAGAAAGCACTATTAAAGTCAAAGAAAACGCCTTCCCGGTTGAAAATGGTAAAAGCATTGATATCCTATTGGCGCTTATTAACGATGGTAAAACAAAGCTAACATTGGAGATAGAAGCCGTTCGATTAAAAAGTAATCTTAGCCAACACAAAGCGCAAGGAGTAAAACTAAAAATGAAATATTTTTGCACCTATAATGGAGAAAATAGGAAAAACAAGACTGAGCGCATTTTCTGGCCAGACCAAAGTGGAGCATTTCGAGAAAAAGTTGCATTTAGTTTCGGTAGGAATAAGTTAAAGACGGTATCCACCACTCTTACATTTGATGGAAACGTTAAATTTGAATAGGATGATTAAAATACAATTGATCGGTATTCTTGGACTTTTAGGATTAATTCTTTCTTCTTGTGGCAACAGAATCATTTACTATGGGAGACAATATACTCCAACCGAAAACGTGGACATTTTCTTCCGCGAAAGCGATGTGCAAGAACCCAACGAAATTATGGGCAAAGTGACGCTGGAAATGTCGGCCAAGAAAAGTTCTGATAAAGTGCAATTAAAATTAATGAACCGGGCGAAATCCAAGGGCGCAGACGCCATTATCTTTGATGATATCTCATTGACAAACACGGGGTCGACAACAGGTGGAGCTGTTGCAGGTGGCGCGGGGAGAAGGGGCTTTTTGGGAATCTTCGGAAGCAAAACAAAGTATGAAAAGGGTCAACAGGTAAAAGGGACGTTTCTCAAATACAAAAAGAACTTGAGAACTTAATATCGAAGCCGAGTGATGTTAGCATCGCCTCTTTTGATAACCGAAACAACAAAGATGTTTCCGTAGTCTGCATCTTCAAAGGCGCTTAGTTCGTCTTTTTTACCCGTCAAATAATTTGCGATAGAAGGCGTAGTGTTCGAATGGCCAATCAACACAATTGTTCCTCCTTCGTACTTGGCTAAGATTGAATCCACCTCTTCCAGTCTATAGCCCTCATAATATTGAACCGAAAGGCTCTTTGCTTTTGCCAACGGGAGGGCTGTGTGTTCTGTCCGTTTAAATCTGGTAGAGAAAATGGCGTCAATTTTTGTTTTACCTAGGAGATTAGCCAGTGATTCCGCTCTTGTTTTTCCTGCTAGTGTGAGAGCCGGATCTTTAGAACCGTCCATTAACTTTTCCGCATGTCGAGCCAAAATAAAAGTGGTCAACTTTTGAGCCGTCAGTTGAAAAGGTATCAGTAAGATGACGAAAGCTAAAATGAGTTTCATAAATGCTACTTAAATTGAACTTTGATTTCTGGGGGGATTACCCCTCCGTCTGCCGTGTATCGGCCAAATGAAAAATCCGCCATTGGCCATCCGCTGATTTAAACAAGTGGAAGGCGTCTAAGCTACAATGGCTAAAAGTATTCCCCCGATAAAACGCATAGCTAGCCAACACTTGCGCAAGATTGCCATCGATCTTAATTTTCAAATCCCAAATGGGTTCATTCCAAAGTTCGTTGTGAGGCGTGCCGACCGCTTTTAAAAAATCTTCAATACCAAGTTCATTCTTCATTGCCGGCAGATTATTCTTGTCTCTATAAATGGTTGCCATCGTAACTTCCTTAGCAAATGCACTGTACACTAAAGCACTGTCGCCCTTTTTCATTCCAGAAAATAAATTGTCTGTTGACTGTTTGACTCCCTTTTCATCAACAAAGCCCTACTCATTCGTAAAATTTAGATTGAAGCGTGAATTTAATGTTTATTGGATGTTAACCTGACTAAAATGAGATTCTCTTTTTACCCAGAAAGTCTTAATTTTAAAGCCTATAGGTAAACCGACTTATGAAAACCATTCTGCTCCTTTTTCTTTTTGCAATATCCTCTTTCGCCTACGCTGACCAACTAGACAGTTTGGAAAATGCCCTCAAAACTGCTAGGGGCGAACTTAAAGTAAAGACGCTGAACGAGTTATTTAGATCCCTTATCAACTCTGATCCGGTAAAAGCCATCGGATACACCCGAGAGGCTCTCACGCTGGCAACGGAACTAGATGATCGCAAGGGGATGGCGGCAGCTTACAATAACTTAGGGGTGGCCTATAAAAATCAAGGAGCCTTAGATAAATCCCTCGAATACTACCTTATCTCCCTCAAAATCTACGAAAAACTTCAAAATGAGGATGGTATAGCAACTTCCAAAAGTAACATTGCCTCGCTTTATTCTATGAAAAAGGACTACGGCCAAGCGATGAAGTATTTTGAAGAGGCTCATGCTACATTCACAGCTTTAGGTGATCAATCGAAAATGATCTTTTCGATGAACAACTTGGGCAATTTACATAGCGAATTACAACTTTACGAGCAAGCAATGAAGTACTATTCCCAAGCCTCTCAGCTCAGCCAGAAGTCGGGTAAGATTTATTCCGATCCGTTAAGCAATATCGGCAATCTCTATTTCAAGCAAGGCAATTATCAGCGCGCAGTTGGCAACTACGAACAAGCACTGAAAATCGCCAAGAAGGAGAATAATCAACTCACTATTTTGAATATTCTGTCAAATTTGGGCGAGGTGTATGCCCGCGCAGGTCAGGGGGTTAAGGCTCAAGTATACTTGGATAGTGCCATGTTACTAAATAAACAGTTGCAGGCGTATATCTATGAGCCCACAATTTTAAAAAGTATGGCACTCAATTATTCCAAGCAGAATAAAATGAAAGACGCCTATGAAACAATGGTGCGTTATGACTTGGTAAAAGAAAAAATATACGGGGAAGAGAGCTCCCGCAAAATTGCGCAAATGGAAATCGCGCTTGATTTACAAGAAAAAGAAAAAGAGTTGGAAGCACTTAAAATAAAAGAACAGGTAAAGAGCCTAGAACTGAAGCATACTAGAACCGCTATTATCGCCATTGTTTTGGGCGCAATGGTTTTGTTTTCAATAATCAACCTGTTTTTCTTCCAAAAAAAACGTAGGTAATGCTTCGCTCAAACGCAAAAATACTTTTGGAATCAATGACCAAAAGTGAAAGTCTATTGAGGCATATGCGAACCATTGAATTGGTAATGGAAGCCTACGCGGAACAGCTTGGAGAAGACAAAGACGAATGGTCTATTGCAGGCTTATTGCACGATGCGGACTATGAAGCATTCCCAGACAAACATCCCCAATTGATTGTGGAAAAGTTGAGAAGCCTTGGGGAAGAAAAAATTGCGTATGCCATCTCAGCGCATTACACCAAATGGAATATTCCCTACGAAACGCTCCTAGACAAAGCGCTGCTCGCCTGTGATGAACTAACTGGTTTTATTGTGGCCTGTAGCCAAGTAAGGCCAGAAGGAATTAGCTCGCTTGAAACTAAATCGGTAGTCAAAAAACTGAAAGACAAGGGGTTTGCTGCAAAAGTGGATCGAGAAGAAGTCTACAAAGGAGCTGAGTTATTAGGGGTTGATCTCGCAGAACATATTTCCTTCATTATTGAAGTGTTAAAAAAAAATAAAGAAGAGCTTAAGCTTTAGTCGTTCGAAAAAATGACCAAAAACTAATTTTACCATTTCGCATTAACCTCTATCTTTGACGGATAAATAAATCCAAATGTTCAATCAAAACGTGGCCGATGGCGCCAATCTATTTGTAATTATCCTAGCTGTAATCATCGGGTTTGCCGCGGCACTCGGCTATATCGATTTTCTAAAGGAGAAAAAAGAAGAGAAGAAGGACTAGTCTCGCATTTCTTTTTTTTAGTAATAATTAGAAAACAGATTATTCGAATCGCAAGGATTCAATAGGATCTAATTTAGAAGCTTTGCTGGCGGGATACCAACCTGAAAACAAGCCAACGCAGATACAGATAAACATGCCTACCGACATCCACAACCAAGGGATAACAAAGGCATCAATGCCTATGGCTCGCGAAATCAAATTCCCAATCAAAATACCCAAGATAATTCCGCCAATTCCGCCCAATACACAAACAACAATTGCTTCAATCACAAATTGTTGCCGGATGCGTAAGGGGGTTGCCCCCAAGGCTTTTCTGATACCCACTTCTCGGGTACGTTCGGTTACCGAAACCAACATAATGTTCATCAATGCAATGGAAGCTCCGAGCAGGGTGATAAAACCAACGCCAAAGCCTCCAAATCGCAGTCCACTTGTAATTGATTCCATTCGAGTGCCAAGGGTTTCACTCTTCTCGAGATCAAACGTGTTTTCCTTCCCTACCTCATCACCCCTAATCTTCCGCATCAACCCCGTTGCCTCGCCCATCGCGTAGTCCATTTGATTCGCGTCTTGTATGCCAACAGTAAGTCTATAACTTAGACCTTGCCCTGCGGCCAATTGGTTGGCCACAATAATTGGGATCAATGCCATATTATCAAAGTTATTTTCCGATAACGCACCTTTTTCTTTCATTAACCCAATCACCTTAAACTGTGTGCCTTTAAAGGAAATACTGGTTCCAATCGGATCCTTATTTTCGCCATACAATGATTTCGCCAATTCACTTCCTATAACAGCCACTTTGGAGCCATATTGAATTTCAAAACGAGAGTAATTCCTTCCAGACTCAATTTCGAGGCCTTTGATAGCCAAATATTCTTCATTTACACCAGTGACCGTCACGTTGGGGTTGGTTTTTTCAGATCCGTGTTTGATTTCAGCCAAAACTGTAAGTCGCGCACTAAGGCTTATGGTAGACTGATATGAAAACTCATTTATAAATTTTTGAGCCTCTGAAAGCAAGAGCGCAGAATAGTTTTTCTCTTTTACCCCTTCTTGATTAGAGCCGCGGTTAAACTTTGAACGAATGTCAAATGTATTGGCTCCCAGCGAAGAAAGGCTCTCGGAAACGGTGTATTCAATTCCGTCAATGGCTGTTAATATTCCTACCAGCGATGTGATTCCAATGGCCACAATTAAGGCTGTTAACACAGAGCGAAGCATATTGGCCTTGATCGATCGAAGGCCTTCTTTCACGTTTTCGACTAAATTCATTCAATTGGCAGTTTCGTTTGATTCGTTTTAAAGATCAAAGTTATATCTTTAACCATACTTATTCGAAGACTTTTTTCGGATACTATTGTTACATAACAAACAAAATTGGCTAAACGATGAGAAGGGTTCTTTTGTTATTGTTTCTTTTCACGGCTAAATCGGCTGCGGGGAATTATATTTTCATTTCCATGGATGAGCACCAAAGCAATCATTTGAAGGCGTATGGAATTGCCTATTGGGTATTGAAAATGGATCAGGAGGTGGATTGGCTTTTAAATTATAGGGGTGGCAGTTTTATGACCAAGTACCACCCAAAAATTCAAAATGAGTTGGTAGTGCGGGGAGTTGGGTATGAAATCATATCAGATGCGCAAGCCAATACCATCATCAACGAAATCGCCAGTCCTGCCGCCAATTATGATTTGATGAAACTGGAAAAGTATCCACGGATAGCGGTTTATTCGCCTAAATCAAAACAACCGTGGGACGATGCTGTCACACTAGTACTCTCCTATGCCGAGATTCCCTATACCGTCATCTTCGATGACGAAGTGCTCGATGGGGAGTTGGCCAAGTACGATTGGCTGCATTTACATCACGAGGATTTTACCGGGCAATATGGAAAGTTCTATTCAAGCTACGCTAACATGCCGTGGTATTTGGAGCAAGTAAAAGAGGCCGAAACTATTGCCCGCAAACATGGCTTTGGAAAAGTTTCGCAGCTAAAACTGGCGGTGGCAAAACGAATGAAAGAGTTTGTGGGCGGTGGGGGGTTTTTATTTGCTATGTGTTCCGCCACGGATACATACGACATCGCATTGGCTGCTGAAGGAATTGATATTTGCGAACGCATGTATGACGGTGACTCTGCCGACCCTCAAGCGCAAGAAAAATTAAACTTTAATAACACCTTTGCTTTTACGGATTTTCTGTTGTCGCGCGACCCGATGCAATATGAGTTTTCCAACATTGATAACAATGCACCGGAGCGTGGCCTTCGACAAGACAACGATTACTTCAACTTATTTCAATTCTCAGCTAAGTGGGATCCTATCCCCAGTATGCTCACGCAAAACCACTCGCGCGTGGTCAAGGGTTTTTATGGCCAAACAACCGGATTCAAAAAAAATCTGATCAAACCCGATGTGACCATCATGGGTGAAAACAAAGAAATCAAAGAAGCAAAGTACTTGCACGGGGTTATGGGCAAAGGCTTCTGGACTTTCTTTGGTGGCCACGACCCGGAAGACTATCAGCACACCGTTGGCGAAGAACCAACGGATTTGCATTTACATCCTAATTCACCGGGCTACCGGTTGATTCTGAATAATATATTGTTTCCTGCTGCGAAGAAGAAAAAGCAGAAGACCTAGTATATTTAGTCTTTAAAAAATCAAAACCTACCCATGCGACTTATCCTGTTTCTTTTACTCTCAACGTTGCTCACGCAATGTAAAGTAAAACAGCCTACCGCTAAATCCGATTCTACGGCTGCGTTGGCTTACAGTATTCTTGGAAAAAATATTGATTCCTTTCCCAACTCTTCTGGCATGTACTTGTTATTTGTCCAAAAAACAAATACAGATGAGCCCAATCACGTGGTTAAAGCTATCGTAATTGAAGCTACCTCGAAGAAGATAATCATTCAAGAAAGTTTTGTGCCAGGTTATATAAAATGGGTGGGTGAGTCGTCCTTAGAACTTTTAAACCTTCCGGGAATGATTCGAAAAGATGAAACCCTGTCTCAATATAAAAAAACGATTGACCTAAGATCTCTTAAATCCGATTTATGAAATTCTGGAAACTTTCTACCATCTGTATAATTTTCTGCCTTGTCATATTAATTCAAGTGGTGAATAAGTATGAAGTGCAGGATTTTAAACATACGCAAAACAAAGAAGAATACTTTGACGGACCCGGAGAGTTCATCAAGTTCCACAGAAGCATTCGCACACCATCGGATGCCGATGCCCCACAATACACACCGGGCTTTCTGGTAATGGAATCAGAAAAGGCAACGCTTGCAGCATTTTCAAATCAAAAGAATGCAAGGACACAAAATAACGGTGTCATCGAGTGGAAAGAACGTGGCCCCGTAAACGTGCCTGGCAGAACACGCGGCTTGCTGGTAGATCCGGCAGACCCGACTAAGAACACTTGGCTAGCGGGTTCTGCAGGTGGTGGTATTTGGAAAACAACTAATGCAGGTACCAGTTGGACATTAATAACGCCCACTTTGTCAAACCTAGCAACTACCGTTTTAGCAATGGCCGATTCTAATCCGAATGTAATTTATGTTGGTACAGGCGAAGGCTTCGGAAACTTAGATGGCATTAATGGCAATGGTATGTTCAAGTCAGTCAATCGGGGACAAACTTGGTCTTACCTCCCTTCTACCAGTAATTTTGACGACATCAATCGCGCAATCGTTGACCCGGCCAACGAAAATGTAGTAGTCGTTGCTTCCAACTCGGGCATCTACAGAACAACTAATGGAGGAAGTGCATGGACTAAGGTCTCTTCACGACTAGGCATACAAGACTTGGATGCAACACCCGGAAATTTTGCGATTCAATACGCAACCCAAAACCGTGTTGGTGTTATCAAATCAACCGATGCCGGTCTAACATGGAATTTGGCAAATGCGGGTTTAGGTTCTGTCCTTCGGATAGAAACGGCAGTATCGCCCGTCAAGACAAATAGACTATTTGCTTCTTGTGAGGTTAG
The DNA here is from genome assembly GCA_038250265.1 of Cytophagales bacterium. Taxonomy (GTDB): domain Bacteria; phylum Bacteroidota; class Bacteroidia; order Cytophagales; family Cyclobacteriaceae; genus ELB16-189. Next base: position 56,234 of record JBBSCN010000001.1, read on the forward strand.
CCCCACCTCCTCAAAACTTTTCATGAGTGATGATGCAGGTCAAACATGGTCATTAGTAAACGTGAAATTGACAACTGCTGACCTAAATTTTCTCAATGGACAAGGGTGGTACGACAACACGATTGCGTGTGATCCTTTCAATGCAGACGTGATCTATTTTGGAGGCGTTGATTTGTTTCAATTGAAACTAGAAAGTGGCTCGGCCACCACCGGTTTTTATTCTATTGAAGAGGCGGGGACACAAAGCTTTGTGGCACTCACTAGTTTTGGGAGTGCGACCAATGGCAATTTTGATACAGGGACTGCTGCCGGAAATAGTACGGTAGAAATCCGTTTCGGCCCTGGGAAATCCCAAAAAGCACACCGTTTTTTGGTTCCGGTGAATAGAACTATCGGAGTAGCTGCCGCAGATTACTCTTATCAAAACTATGTAACAGTACCTTTTGAAGTGTGGGATGTTACCAATAACCGGCAGTTGATGGCTTCTTTTCGAGATCAAGGCCGCGATGGCACGTTTAATCTGATCAATAACAACACAGATAATTCTATGGCGACATTGCAATCGCGCGAGTATCTGTATATCAACAATGTGACCTACGATGGTTCGGCACCAAATGCCTCTATTGCAGTAAACGGTGGGCATGAGTTTAGCGAAATGTATTTTATCTGGCCAGTGCTAGCAGCGGGCGGAACCTGGCCACCGACCATCAATGGTACGATTCGGTTTAAGTTTGAAGCACAACAAAAATTGAATGCCACTACACAATTCATCACCGATGGAAGAGGTGACTATGGAAATCCGAATAAGAATAGTATCGTACATGTTGATCACCATAATCTAGTTATGATACCAATGGGTGCAACTACTTACAAGATATTAAATGCAAATGATGGGGGTGTGTTCATTTCAAATACTTCCTCAACTCCGGGGATTAACAATGGCGATTGGATTTTTGCAGGGCGGACTTACAACACAAGTCAGTTTTACGGGGCGGATAAGCGTCCGGGGTTTGATGAGTATTTTGGCGGAATGCAAGACAATGGAACTTGGAAGTCACCCCAGTCGGTGGTTGCAACTGAAAATACTGACTACAATTTTAATATTGGAGGGGATGGCTTTGAAGTGTTGTGGAATAATTTAGATGACAAGAAATTAATTGGTGGTTTTCAATTCAATGGATTTAGAAGATCGATTGACGGGGGAATTTCTTGGGCAATAGCTACCGCAGGTCTTTCAGGTGATTCGCCATTCATTTCAAAATTGGCTAATTCAAGGGAAAACCCGGAAACGATTTTTACAATTACTTCTGCTGGAGTGTTTCGGTCTAATAACTTTGGCGCATCATGGATACTCTCACCGATTTTAACTAACTGGGGCGGGTCTTCTTCTTTTGCTGACGTAGAAGTATCACGTGCCAATGCAAATATCGTGTGGGGAGGAAGTGGGATGAATACTGCGGGGTCCTCGGCTAGAAATCTTTTTGTGTCTACCAATGGAGGCACATCCTTTAATCCAACAGTAAATTATTCTCTTACGCCTCTAGGTGGTATAACCAAACTGGCTTCGCACCCCACTCAACAAAACACTGCTTACGCACTTTTTTCGTTTGCCGGAAAACCAAAAGTTCTGCGAACAACTGACCTGGGCCAAACTTGGAATGACATTTCGGGATTTAACGCTGGAAGTATCAGCTCGAATGGTTTTCCAGATGTGGCGGTTTACTGTTTGTATGTAAGAACAGATGATACGAACATTATTTGGGCGGGAACGGAAATTGGAATTGTGGAATCGCTGGACAACGGATTATCTTGGAACTTGATAGCCGACTTTCCAAAAGTATCCGTCTGGGATATGAAAGGTGTAGATGATAAAATAGTGATCGCCACCCATGGCCGTGGTATATGGACCGCAAAAGTGAATGCTATTCAAACAAGTCCCATTCAGATGCCGAGTATCGTTGCTGCCGGCACTAGCCCCCAATCTGATTTTGTTGTGAAGATATTGCTTCAAGAAAGTTATGACTCGCTGCAAGTGTATATCAACAATCAGAAGATTGGCACTCAAAAATTAATTGCTGGAGAGTACCTTGTGAAAATAAAGAATGCCCCCGTTGGAGATAATACAGTACGGTTGGTAGGATTCAAAGATGCTGCGCCCTTTTCTTCGCCTACTTTCACGGGTAAAAAAATGGCCCTTAAATCGCCCTACCAAAGTCAGTACGCGACTGTTTTTAAAACCGCTGACGACTTCCTGCTGGATAAATTTTTCTTGATCAATTTCGGCACCTCAAATCAAAGCCTTCAAACCGCCCACCCTTACTTGTTAAATACAGAGGCTACTGCCTTGTTACTGCAGCCAATCATCGTTTCGGCAACTAACTCTACATTTTTCTATCAAGACGTTGCATTGGTACAACCCTCTGCAAATGGAGTAACCTTTGGCCAGCCCAATTTTAGAGACTTTGTTGTGGTTGAAGGAACAAAAGACGGTTTAAATTGGATACCGTTACGAGACGGGTACAACGCATCGTTTAATGCTGGATGGCTTTCCGCTTACAACTCGAGTGTTCCAACGGGAACACCTTCCTTATCCATCGATCAAACGATTGACCTGAAAAATAAGTTTAAAGCTACAGATACTTTACTGTTCAGATTTCGCTTAAAATCAAATGCAGATGTCACAACCGGTTGGGGATGGTCAATCGATAATTTGTACATACAACAAACGCCTACGGGTATTGAACCCAAAAATGTGGTAACTGATTTCAATGTCTATCCTAACCCAACCGATGGCAAGGCTACCATCTCCTATTTCTTAACTGAACCCGTGGACGTCTCTCTTTTAGTGCATGATGAAACTGGGCGCGCAATCTCCAATGACTTCTTGGGGAAGCAACCTTCTGGAGAATATAAGAAAGAAGTAACCTTTGAATCTTCGCTGAGAGGTATTTATTTCGTTCGGTTAAAATTCGGGAACCGAGAAAAAGTAGTGAAGCTGTTGGTCAAGTAAATTCTAAAACCTTAAAGGTTCAAAAAGCTCCAAACTTATGGAGCTTTTTTTATGCTCGAGCAATTCAGAAACTAATTTCCCAGTACCCGGCCCCAAGCTTAATCCCATCATCGAATGGCCAGAAGCTATCACAAGATTTTTTAAACTCGAACTACGGCCAATGTAAGGCAACCCATCGGGCGAGCAAGGCCGCAGACCGTGCCAAACTTCTTCTACCTTCGGCATATTTACTTTCATTTCCGGATAGTAATTTGGGATGGATTCAACAATCCCTCTAACACGATTCATATTGACGCGATGATCTATTCCGGTTATTTCCATCGTGCCACCAAAGCGAAGCGTGTTTTCCATTGGCGTAACGGCCACCCGTGCTTCTAGAAAAATAGAGGGGATTCGAGTGTTCTTAACAACATCATTTAGCGTAAAACTGTAGCCTTTCCCCGCTTGCATCGGCAACGAAATACCAAGCCTTTTGGTAAGCAAACCAGACCATGAACCCGTAGCAATCACAACCTCATCAAAAGTATAATCGCCCCTTTCAGTTTTTACTTGTCGAATAAAATTATTCTCAATCGCAAAATCATGAACCGTTGTGGAGGTTTGAAATACCACTCCCGCTTCTTTCAAATACTGAATCAGCTTCGCAACAAATACTTGTGGTGTAATGTGGGCGTCACCGGGAAAGTAAATTCCCCCCCTTGCTTTGACCTTCACATTAGGCTCTAGCTTTTGAATTTCAGCTTCTGTCAAAATATGGGCTTCAATGTCGTGAGCGTTGGCCTGGGCGGCTGTCGCTATTTCTTCGTGCTCCGTCTCCTTTGTTTGATAAAGCATCAACAAGCCATTTTCTTGATAACCAAAATCAAACGGCAGTTCAGAAGCCATTTGCTTGTACATCGCCTTGCTGAGTAAACTGATTTCCTTTAGCGCATTTGCTGATCTTTCAACATGCTCCTTTGTCGCGCTCTTATAAAAATAATAGCCCCACTTCAAAAGATCTCCGCTCAATCGCGGCTTCACATAAAATGGACTGGTTGAATTAAACATCCACTTAATGCCCTTTGAAATCATGCCCGGGGCTGCTAGCGGAATAATGTGGCTAGGAACTATCATGCCTGCATTTCCAAACGAACACCCCTCGGTTAAATCACTTTGTTCGATCACGGTTACGTGATGCCCAGCCTTGCTTAAATAATAAGCTGAACTTAAACCGATGATCCCTCCACCAATTATTCCAATACTTGCCATCTTTAATCGTAGTGGAATTTACAGGGTATAATTGTAATTTCTTTCTCCAAAACTTCGTAGGCAAGTCGATGCTCTTGGGTAATTCTACGTGACCATTTTCCTTTCAAGTTATATTTCAGTGCCTCTGGCTTGCCTGTCCCTTCAAACGGAGCTTCTACTATTTCTGTTATGAGCGCAACAATCTTCAGAACAATTTTGGGACTAATCTTCTTCCATTCATCCAATTGTTGTAAAGCTTGCTTGCTAAAAACAATAGGCTTCATTTCAAATACTTCTCTTGAAGTTCAGCCAACGTCATCGCAATACCCTTTCCCTCTTCCAATTCTTCTATGGATTTGTATAAATGCTTTTTATTAGCTTCCGCGGAAAGCAGGTATTCGGTTTCATCGACAGAATCACTTACTACTATTTCTATTTCTTTATCCTTAAAAGCTTCTTTGATTGACCTAAGAATATCTTCTGATAGCTGGTTGGCATTTAATTTATAGGTGGTAGTCATAATTCAAAGTTATGAATTTAATTTATATCGCTTCAGTAAGTTCGGATGCATTTCCAATCCGATAGCGATCAGATGTCGCGCATACATTGACTCACCCCCGACCACGCGAGGCGCGAGGTGACCCCCTCTCTACTTCGTATGAGAGCGAGTTCGTTAAGTCATCTAAAAAAATAGATCAATAAAAATACCATCAACAAAAGTATTGCCGTCCACTTTATCCACGGAGTCTCTTCTTTAAATTCATACCCACAGATTGGGCATTCTTTACTCGATGCATTTATGTTCATGGCGCAAGACGGACATTCTTTCTTTTTCATTTCTTCAAATGCAAATTTTATTTTGGCGTGTCCCCTGCCGAGGCGTCATGGGGCCGTGCTTTCCGCTCCAATCCACGCGAAGCGCGGGATTTCCACTTCAATCCCTCACGCAATTTTAAACATCAACTAACTATATCACTTGGAATCCAAACGCATACGGATCGTCTTCAGGATCAATTGAAATAGTGTTATGTCCGTAGATTTTTGCCCAACCCTCTACACTTGGTATGATGGCGGGTTTCCCATTCAGCTCTGTAACTTCTTCAATCCTGCCAATGAATTTTGATCCGATAATACTCTCGTGAATAAAGTCTTGTCCTTGTTTTAATTTTCCCTTTGCATACCATTGTGCTAACCGTGCAGAAGTGCCAGTGCCACAGGGTGAGCGATCAATTGCCTTGTCACCATAGAACACTGCATTGCGTGCAGTAGACGTTGGGTCAATCACTTTGCCAGACCATAAAATATGTGAACAACTATTGATTGTTGGATTCTCTGGATGAACAAACGTATACTTGCGGTTGATATCTTTTCTCAACTCTCGGCTCCAACTTATCAATTGATCAGCCGTGTAGTGTTCAAGCCCTTTGAAGTTTTCTTGCGCATCTACAATTGCATAAAAATTTCCACCATAGGAAACATCTAATGTCAACTCACCCCGCTCAGGGCATATTGCTTTAATGTTCTCTGCCGCCAGATACGCTTTTACGTTTCTTATCTTGACTGACTTTACCTTTTTACCTTCTTGTTTATACTCTATTCGCACCAAGCCTGCTGGTACTTCTAAATTTAAAATCCCTGGAGTTTTCGGAATCACTAAACCTTCCTCAATAGCAATCGTAACGGTGCCAATCGTTCCGTGGCCACACATAGGCAGGCAACCACTGGTTTCTATAAACAACACGCCAACATCGTTGGTAGGATCTGATGGCGGATACAAAATACTGCCACTCATCATATCATGACCGCGCGGCTCAAACATCAATCCCTTTCTGATCCAGTCATACTCGCGTAAAAAGTGCTGACGCTTCTCGCTCATGTTTTTACCTTCCAAAGGCGGGCCGCCCTCAGCTACTACCCGAACGGGGTTGCCACAGGTGTGAGCATCTATACATTTGAAAGTATTCATAGTATGGTTGTTCGTTGTTAGCTGTTAGTCAATTGTGCTTACGAACAACGATTGACTAACAACGAACAACTATTTTTTCCATTCATTATTATACAGTCTCCAAATCCCCAACGGGTTTCCGTCTTTCAATTCTTCGGGAAGAAGTGAAGCCGGAAAATTTTGAAATGATACGGGGCGAACGAATCTTTTAATTGCATCGGTGCCTACCGAAGTAAATCGTGAATCAGTAGTGGAAGGAAATGGTCCGCCATGTTGCATAGATGGACAAACCTCTACACCTGTTGGCACTCCATTAACAATCAACCGACCTGCTTTTTCGATAAGTATATTTAGTAAGCTGGCGTAAGAAGCGATTTCAGCTTCGCTGCCAAAAATACTGGAAGTGAGTTGACCCTGAAGGTGATTTACTACCGAATGCAGTTCAGTCAAATCTTTACATTTTACGATCAACGAAAACGGCCCAAATACTTCTTCTGATAAACTCGGATTCTTTAAAAACTCAAAAGCAGTAACAGATGCAACCGTTGGGATGCCTTGGTTATTTTCTGCTGTTGCTGATGACTTGCCCTCAACAGTGATTCCTTTTTGTGCTAGGGCCTGTATTAACTTCTTTGCATAATTATCGCTGATACCTTGGTGAAGCATGGTACCCGCAGATGAGGTGGCTATTCGTTTGGAAAGTGAGTCAATAAACAATTTCAATGCTTGATCTTCGATCGCAATAATCAAACCGGGGTTAGTGCAAAATTGCCCGACCCCTAATGTGACAGAGGCCGCTAACATCTCGGCTGTCTTTTCTACTTGTGTCGCCAGCGTATTTGGTAAAAGTATCACTGGATTGATGCTGCTCATCTCAGCAAAAACCGGAATAGGTTCGGGGCGCTGTTGCGCGATGTCGTGTAAAGCTTTGCCACCTACGAGTGAGCCCGTAAAGCCAACGCCTTTTGTGAAAGGATGTTTTACCAACGCCTGCCCTACCTCAAAACCACTGGCGTGCAAATGTTGAAACACACCTTTTGGCATTCCCGTTTTTTTGATGGCGCGTTTTATTGCGCCTGCTACTAGCTCGGAAGTTTGAGCATGTGCGGGGTGCGCCTTTACAATCACGGGACAACCTGCGGCCAATGCTGAAATGGTATCTCCACCAGCCGTTGAGTAAGCCAATGGGAAATTGGCCGCGCCAAAAACAACAATCGGGCCAATGGGCACTGACATCTTTCTACTATCTGGTTTGGGTGCAGGTGTACGATTGGGCAATGCAGTATCAATGCGTGCATCCACCCAAGATCCTTCTTCGACTAAATCGGCAAACATTCGGCAATGGCCAGTTGTTCTTCCGCGCTCACC
>JBBSCN010000002.1:0-55364 GCA_038250265.1 Cytophagales bacterium
GGATTCGGTACCAACCCAATCTTTGGATTTTTTGTGGCAGAGGAAGATGAAATGATTTTAGGAATTTCACTTTATTACTATCGTTACTCTACTTGGAAAGGCAAGAGATTGTATTTGGAGGATATGGTAGTAACGCAGAGCCAACGAGGGAGGGGAATAGGCAATTTGCTTTTTGAGCGAACTATGAAATTCTCCTTAGAGCAGAATTGCACTGGCATGATGTGGCAAGTGCTAGATTGGAACGTGCCCGCGATTAATTTTTACAAAAAGCATAACGCCAAGTTAGATGGGGAGTGGATCAACTGTCACTTAGAGGCGAATCAGATACAGGAGACATTGAATAAAAATAGTTTATAACTCTTCTAAAAGAGTATTGAAGATCACATGACGATCTTTAAACTTCTTACGGTGGGTTTCAATAATTGTCGCGGTGTGTTGGTTTAAATACTCGACCACATTTTCAATCCGATCTGAAAAAAGCTGTATACAATAAGAGACAGAGGTCTCATCATCATGCGTAACGATTCGATATAGTTTTGATTCTTTGAAAAAGCCTGTCGCAAGTACCGCGGGGATGTAATTTTGTTTGATCCAGAGTACCCACTCTTTTTCAATTTCCTTATCGATCCCAACAGTAACATTATACAAAAACATACTCGGGGGTTAGAGTTGATCAACGTAGTCTTGAAGATATCGAAAGCGCGCGGTTAATTGACCGTTTTCGGCCATAGTAGCCCGGGCAATGATTCCTTCGGTATCTTCCACCAAAAGTGGCCTTAAGATCCGATCAATTAAGTCTCGGCCGAATTCTTCTGAGGCACTTCTTGGAAGCTCACAAGGCAAGTTATCAACTGCCATTACGGTAACATTTGTTGGATCGCTCAAGGGCGAATGAACCGAGTCAGTTTTGGGTTGGTAGTCATAGAGCGGTTCTACAATCGTGCTGGCTTTCTTGGTGCAAGGGATAGAGCCATCAATATCACACGTGATGTCTGCGATGACAGTTACCTTAAAATCATTCGCCAACATATCTTGCCGTGTAAATAGCTTGGGGGCATTAGGATTCCAAAAAGCTCCGGCCAATAGTACCTCGGCAACTTTTGTGAATTGATTAAAGTGTGAAGTATATTTTTGCGGATGTTGGTGAAATTCCTCTCGGTTAAAATGCCCACCCTCTTTTCGGGTGTGATATTCGGCACTAGAAAGTTGCGTGTAAACTGGTTCGCTAAATGTATTGCGTAGGAAATCGGTAGCATTTACTTTTCTAATTCCGGCTGTGTCCAATGTTTCCATCGCACCTTTGCCTACCCGCCCTGCACCTGTTAAAACTATTTTAATATTCGGTAGTTTTATTTTTCGAAGCTCCAGTTTTAAATCATTGACATCAAAGCATTCGTGTGCCCTTCTCAGCGCAAACAGGTTATATTTTTTTCCGTATGCCCATAGTCCGTTGTAGGCACCTACAATCCCTGCATACCGACCAAAAGCCACTAGTCGATTACCTTGTTGGTCTTTTAGCGTTTCATAATCAATCAGTCGTATTTTTTTCTTCAATACCTCTTGAAGCAATTTTCGATTGTATGGTTGCTTCTTTAAGGTATGGGAGAAGAACAGATATGTTTTGCTGGCAATTAAATTTTGGATCGGGACTTCTTTGATACCCATTAGTATATCGCAGTTGCTTACATCCTCGTGAATGACTACGTCCAACTCAGCATACTCACTATCCTTAAAGCACCGCACTTGGCTAGGTTGACAAATTACTTTTACATGAGGAAAGCGCTGCTCGATTTCCTCCGTTTGAAGGGGCGTAAAAGGTACACGCTTGTCGGGCGGTGTTTTGCCTTCTCGTATTAAGCCTAATTTAAGTGGTTGCACGATTGAGTTGTGTTATTATCTTTCGAACAAGTTACCTAACAATGAACTTCCTTCTTTGCCACTATTATTCCCGTAAGGTGCTAATGCTTGAATTAGTTTTCGGATGGGCATCGACTGTAGCCATACTTTACCCGAACCCCGCAATGTTGCCAAGAAAATCCCCTCACCACCAAACACCATCGACTTTAAGCTGCCAGTTTTTTCTACGTCAAAATCGATTTGCGATTCAAACGCAACTACGCAACCTGTGTCTACTCGAAGGGTTTCGTTGTTAAGAGTTCGCTCAATAACTGTTCCGCCCGCGTGTACGAAAGCCAGACCATCGCCTTGCAGCTTTTGAAGAATGAAACCCTCACCACCTACTAAGCCTGCTCCAATTTTTCGGTTGAACACAATAGACAATTTTGTTCCATAGGCAGCACAAAGAAATCCATCTTTCTGTACGACCAGTTCGTGACCAGGACTTTTCGCTAAGTCAACAGGAATGACAGTGCCGGGATACGGTGCTGAGAACCCAACCTTCGCTTTTTTATTTCCGCGGTTAGTAAAATGTGTCATGAAAAGTGATTCGCCTGTTAATAATCGACTTCCAGCAGATAATAATTTGTCAAATAGGCCTGCATTTGGGTTTGAGCCATCGCCCATTTTTGTTTCGAACATAATCCCTTCTTCCATGAAAAGCATTGCTCCAGCTTCTGCAATTACGGTTTCTAGCGGATCTAATTCTATTTCAACAATCTGAATGCTTTCTCCTTTGATTTGATAATCGATGACGTGTGAGTTGGGCATATCTATTTTTTTGAAAGTTTGTTAAACTCCGCCAATTCAATTTTTAGATCTTCGCGAATAATTTTTCTGAGTAAGCCTCTGGGTAGGTCGTCATTTCCATGAACCGGTACTGTGGTTACTTTTCCATCAGTATGTTTCAATCTATGATGTGATCCGTTAATGCGAATAACGTCAAAGCCATTTTTTTGCAATACCTTAATCAATTCTTTTCCAGAAAGTGTAAATTGCTTGGACACGTAAATTTTTAATTTGGCTGAAACTCTATTTCACGAAAGCCGATAAAATGATTTAATTGCTTCGGTTCTTCTTCTTCCAAACATAAGGCAATAGCCTCACGGATATTTAACATCGCCTGATCTACAGTTTTTCCGTACGAATGACAACCTTTGAAGGAAGGGCATGTCACGATATAAAAACCGTCCTCATCTTGCTCTAAGAGAATGGGAAGGTGATATGATTTCTTTTTTGTAGCTTTCATTTTTTAAAGATATTAATAATTCAAATGCATTTGTAAACTCAGTCGACAAATTCTATTTACCTTTTTTTGGTTTTTCTTTTTCTTCTTTTTCCAAGAGTTTTTTATCGTCTACATTTTTATCTAGGAATGAATTGATTTTTTCAATGTTCATGCTGGACTTTAGCTCGCCAAATTGATCAATGGAAACCTCAAATCCCTTCAGCTCTTTATGAACGCGGGGCTTACCCTGTTTCTTGCTAGGTTTATCTTCCTTTTTGGCCATGTAATTTTCTTTAGATTTTGATAGTTGTAATCGCGTAATCAATTCGCTTGGCCACTTCATCTGACCCAAGTATCTCAATGCTCATCATCAGATCTGGCCCTGAACCCTGGCCGGTTAAAATCATTCGCAAAACCTGAAGGACTTGTCCTGACTTCATACCTAAATGAGTTGCCGTGTTGTCTAAAATGGTTTTTGCCGATTGGGCTGAGATAGTTCTGGTTGCCTTGACTTCATCACGGTAAGCACCAAGAACTTTAGCAAGATCGGCATTCCATTTTTTTTGAATGACCTGTTCTTCAAATTGTGTGGGAGCAAAAAAGAAAAAGTTGCTTTGTTCTCTTAACTCTTTTGGGAACGTGATTCGTTCGCGTAAGCAAAAAGAAATTTTCTTAGCTTTTTCGATTGAACAGCTAATGTTTTCATTTGCTAAGGATGCGATCAAGTATTCAGCTAATTCTGCATCGCTCTTGCTACGCAAGTAATACTGATTATACCACTGTGCTTTTTGGATATCGAATTTTGCCCCAGCCTTGCCAATACGCTCGATGGTAAATTCATCAATCAACTCTTGCATGGAGAAAATTTCTTTTTCAGTTCCCGGATTCCAACCCAAGAAGGCCAGAAAGTTTATTAACGCTTCGGGCAAGTACCCAGCTTCTCTGTAGCCGATGGCCAATTCGTTGGTGGTGGGGTCGATCCAGTTGAGTGGAAAAATCGGGAATCCCATTTTATCAGCATCGCGCTTGCTCAGCTTGCCATTGCCATCAGGCTTTAGCAACAACGGGAGATGTGCGAATTCCGGCATTTCGTTTTGCCAACCTAAAAATTTGTAGAGCAACACATGTAACGGTGCGGAGGGCAGCCACTCTTCGCCCCGAATGACGTGCGAGATTTTCATCAAGTAATCGTCTACCACATTTGCTAAATGATAGGTAGGCATACCATCTGATTTCATCAACACTTTGTCATCGATCTGAGTCGAATTGACTACCACCTCTCCACGGATTAAATCAGTCAATTTAATTTCCTCATTCGCTGGCACTTTAAGCCGGATTACATATTGATCTCCCGCTTGCAATTTGTTGGTTGTTTCCTCTGCTGACAATGTCAGCGAGTTTTTCATTTGTAAACGAGTCCCACTGCTATATTGTTGATTGGAATCTCCCTGCGCTTTGAGTCGATCGCGCATGGCATCTAACTCGTGTTCAGTATCAAAAGCGTAGTACGCATTGCTCTCGTCCACTAATTTTTGTGCGTATTGCTTGTAGATCTCTTTGCGTTCGGACTGACGATAAGGGGCATGAGGCCCGCCTTTGCCAACACCCTCGTCTATTTGTATGCCGGCCCACTCCAATGATTGGATGATGAATTCTTCTGCACCTGGAACGTAGCGGTTTTGGTCGGTGTCTTCGATACGCAGAATCATGGTGCCTTTGTGTTTGCGAGCCAGCAAGTAATTATAAAGTGCTGTGCGCACACCGCCAATGTGCAATGCACCGGTGGGGCTGGGGGCAAACCGTACTCGAACGTCTCTCATTTAATTGTGTGTGAAGGGTAAAGTTAAGCCAAAATTTTCATGAATGAATTTAGATCTCTGGTTGTTGGGTCACCGTTTTTACGGGCGATAGAGTACGGAGCAGACCGTCAAAGTCCGAGGATAGCCAAGGGCGAGCACGGCCAGGGATAGAAGCGGCACCCCGCAGTGGCAAGGGAATGTGCGATGGCACGAGGAGTATAGCGGATAGCCCGCAGGCCGCCAAAGTTTTTCAAAAAAAAATCGCGAGACTACCGCACGGCAATACACGAAATTTCTATGTTGACATCCTTTGGCAAGCGGCTCACCTCAACGGTTTCGCGTGCAGGAGGAAGGCTTGGAAAGCTTTTCGCGTACACTTCGTTTACATGTGGAAAGTTGTTCATGTCTTTGAGGAAGATGGTGCTTTTAACAACGTTTGAAAAATCCATGCCAGCTGACGTTAAAATCTCGCTCAGGTTTTTCATCACTTGGGCAGTTTCATCGCCAATGTTGGCCAAAATTACTTGCCCGCTAGCCCGATCGATGGCAATTTGCCCGGAAATAAACAGTAGGCTGCCAGCTTGAATGGCTTGACTGTATGGCCCAATGGGCTCGGGTGCATTTTGGGAATAAATTACTTCTTTGGCCATCGCATTAAGTTGGTTAGTTTTGATTTCAAATATCAGAAAAATTGCTGTTTTGCAAATGAATATTTTGGTGATTGGCAGTAGGCGCGATGAGCAAGAATGTAGGGAAAAGTTTGGTTTGGATCATATCTATATACTGGCCACAAATCATGTGGATGCAACTATTGGATTAGCCACCGCGGATGTGATTTTTGACTTTACTGTTTCGGACGATGCCACTTACTTGAAGGTATTTGAAAGACCTTTGAAGGCGGGCATTTTTTTGAACACTAGTTTTACTACGCTGGCCGTGCAGCTCCATAAATCTAAAATTGAAAGTTCTAATCTATTCGTTGGGTTTTGTGGGTTGCCGACTTTTTTGGATAGACCATTGTTGGAGCTGAGCTTAAGGAGTAGACTGGACGAAATGGCACTAAAGCAAGTGTGTGCAAATCTTAAAACGGAATTTGTATTGGTCGATGACCGTGTGGGGTTGGTAACGCCCCGAGTGATTTGCATGGTCATCAACGAAGCTTATTATACAGTACAAGAAGGAACAGCCACTCGAGAAGATGTTGACTTAGCGATGAAGCTGGGAACAAATTACCCATTCGGCCCATTTGAATGGTGCGAAAAAATTGGAATAAAAAATGTTTATAACCTTCTGTCTGCCGTGTATGAAGACACGAAAGATGAGCGCTATAAGATTTGCGTGCTGCTGAAGAAAGGAAATACCTAACAGCGCGCCTTTGTGAATACTGAAAAAGAGAGCGTACAAATCAGCATTCCTATCAAACCTTTCTTCATGTGTCTTAAAATTTAACACAAAAGTTCTTTGCTCGGATTAGCTCTACAGTGACAGAAGTCACGCTCGAAAAATGGTTGGAAATAAAAAAGGGCGGTGGTTGCCCATTGCCATTAAAGGCTTTCATTTATAGATTATAACTTTTTTATATTGTTTGATAATCGTAATTCATATCCATCCAGCTTCCACCGTTTTCACATTCAATACCACAACTTTGTAGGAATGAAGTTGCTTGACCACTGCGATTGCCACTTGCACAGCAAAGAATTATCGGTTGTTTTAAGGATTTAAATTCATCTAATCGCTGTTGAATTTCCTGCAAGGGAATATTTATGCTTCCTGTAACATTACCTCCCATAAACTCGGCTGGAGTTCTTACGTCTACAATTGTGATTTTGTTTTTGCTCATCGATTCTAAATTTATTTTTAGTGTGAAATAGTTGAGTGTGTTAGATTGTTGACTCTACCAGCCTTACAACTTGTATAACTTTTTAGTTGCATTAGCAATCCGTTCTTTTCGGTTGCTTCGGGATATCCCAGTGAGTGCAGTTTGTCTATTATTACTTGCCGATTTACAGTGTCATCATAAGGTACTTTTACTATATCTTTTTCATCGAATACTTCGGCAGTAGATACACCATACAATTTTAATAATTCATTTTCACAACCACTGGATTTTATATTGGCTACTATGATTTCTTCTATTTTCATTTTTCTTTTTCTTTTTTAAAATTGCTGAATAATAGGCCGCCCATCATACTACCATACAAGGTGCTATTCAACGGGTTTGAAGTAATGGCACAAGTTCCGCTAGCGCAACCAACGAAATAGTAGTAAGCATATCCACCGATCGCACCCACTAGAATTCCAATTAGGGTGAGTTTATACTTAAGTAGTGTGCTCATCTTATAACATGGTTGTTGGACACACGTAATCAGTTACTTTAAATTTGCCAGTTGCTTTAATGGCTGCAAAACCACCATCTACATCAATCAGATTGTCGAATCCTCTAGCTTTTAGGATGGAAGAAAAAATCATTGAGCGATAACCACCTGCACAATGCACGTAGTAGGTTTTGTTTTTGTCAACCATTGCCATGCTATCGTTGATGTAATTTAACGGGGCGTTTTGAGAATTGGAAATATGTTCTGAGTCATATTCGCTCTTTTTTCGAACATCCAGAATATTGATTTCAGGATTTTTTGTTTCGGCTTGTGCAAATTCTTCTGCCGAAACAGACTTGATTTTGTCTATTTCCTTACCTGCATATTTCCATGCATCAAAGCCACCTTGCAAATAGCCTATGGCATGATCGTAACCCACTCTCGCCAATCTGGCAATCACTTCCTCTTCGCGGCCGTGCTCGGTTACAAGAAGTATTTCTTGTTTGATATCAAGTATCAAAGTTCCTACCCACACAGCAAAACTTCCGTCAATGCCAATATTGATGGAGTTAGGAATAAATCCTTCGCCAAACGTTTTGGCATTTCGGGTGTCTACTACTAATGCTTTTGTTTCGTTGGCAATTATATCAAACTCATCGGGAACTAGAGCCCTCGTGCCGCGTTTCATAACTTCGTCAATTCCATCGTAGCCATTGATGTTCATCAGTACATTTTTCGGGAAGTAACTCGGAGGAGGCATTAAGCCCTTCAACAATTCTTGCATAAATTGTTCTTTGCTCAAGCCCGGGCGAAGTGCATAGTTTGTTTTCTTTTGATTGCCGAGCGTGTCGGATGTTTCTTTGCTTAGATTTTTTCCGCAGGCGCTTCCTGCACCATGGGCGGGATAGACAATTAGATCATCATTCAATGGAAGGATTTTGTTGTGCAAAGATTCGTAAAGATGAGCTGCTAGTTTTTCTTCGGTCAAATCGGCAATTACATGTTGTGCTAAATCAGGGCGACCTACATCACCGATGAATAAAGTGTCGCCAGTGAAAATGGCTTGCTCTTTTCCTTGCTCGTTTATCAACAAATAGCAACTGCTCTCCATGGTATGACCGGGCGTGTGAATCAATTTGATTTTAGCTCGCCCGATTTCAAACACTTGTCCGTCTTTGCCTGTGATGGCATCGAACCCTGTTTTCATGGTTGTTGGTCCATAAATAATTGGTGCCCCGGTTTTCTTTGCTAAGTCTACATGACCCGAGACAAAGTCGGCATGGAAATGCGTTTCGAAAATGTATTTGATTTTCGCTCCACGCTCTTCCGCCATGTTTAAATAGGGTTGAACTTCGCGCAGTGGATCAATAATTGCGGCTTCGCCATTGCTTTCGATGTAGTAAGCCCCCTGTGCAAGACATCCGGTGTAAATCTGTTCTATTTTCATATATCAATATTTTAATTTCAGTTCTTTAATTGCTAATACAAATTTCGCAATAGCCTATGTAATAGTCTGTGATTTATGTCACCCAATCCAAATTAAATGACAATTTCTTTTACCAAAATGTAGATTGCCATCGAAAGGGCAAACCAGCCAAAACCTGATTTCAGGTTATTTCCTTTGACAAAACGAGACAAGTAGGTGCCCAGAAAAACACCGGCTATGGCAAGCCCGGAGAGAATAATCATAAATGGAAAATCGATCTGAGGAATGATGTGAAGATCGCCCAGAAACCCCACCAATGAATTAGCGGCAATAATGATCAACGATGTTCCTATCGCTTTCTTCATGGGTAGTCCTGCCAGTAAAACCAACGCAGGAATAATAAGAAAGCCTCCTCCAGCACCAACAATTCCTGAAATTACGCCCACGACTATGCCCTGGAGAAGAATCATTAGCAAGTTTGGGGTGATAGAATGATCTTCACCACTATTTTTTTGTTTACCTGCAATCATACGGATTGCTACCGCAATCATGATGATTGAAAAGAAAACCATAATGGCTATATTTTTTGTCAGGATAAATGAGTTCAATGTTAGAATAGTGTCCGGAATGTGAGGTAGCAAATAGTGACGGGTGAGATAGATTGCGATTATTGACGGAATGGAAAATAAGATTGCGCTCTTGGTGTCAACCATTTTATTCAATGCACTTCGCACTCCGCCAACAAGGGAGGTTGTTCCAACAATAAACAAGGAGTAAGCCGTGGCAAGCGTTGGCTCAATATTAAATAAGTAAACAAGCATAGGAATGGTAATGATGGAACCCCCGCCACCAATCAATCCCAACGATACTCCGATGAGTGCCGATGCTAAATAGCCTATCAGATTTTCCATTTCCCTTGTATTTCAGTACAAAGGTCATGGATTTCCAGACCAAACATCGTGACTTTGGTCACGGGAGCATTACAAACTCAAACCGATTATTTCGTTTCGGGAGGCAGAAATCCTTTTCTGTGATTCTAGCTTTTTGAGAAGTCGCGAAATGACTTCCCGCGATGAATTCAAATCATCGGCTATTTCCTGATGAGTGATTGAAATTTTGCTATCTCCAAGTACTTTAAACTGACGCTTGAGATAGGATTCAAGTTTTTCATCCATGGAATGAAAGGCAACCTCATCGATGACTTCGAGCAATTCTTCAAACCGAGATCGGTAGGTTTCCATCACGAAATAATACCAGCTCTTATGATCCTTCATTAGTCCATCCATGTATTGAATGGGGATGGTTAAGGCTTTTACGTGAGTTACAGCTTTTGCTTTAATGGCACTCGATTCATTTTTTGTGGCGCAAATCATAGACAGTGCGCAGGCATTTCCCCTTTCCAGGTAGTACAAAAAGAACTCTTCACCATTTTCTCCCTCTCGATAGAGTTTTACTCTGCCATCCAATATCAATAAAGAGTTCTTAAAAAACTGGCCCGGCCGCATGAGTGTAGAGCCTTCTCCAAACTCAGTAAACTCACCTATCTTTTCGAGGTGATTAACGAGTGACAGATCGAATTGTGGAAATAATTGATGAAGGAGACGGCTCATGACGGATATTTCGATTACTCCACCGTCACACTCTTAGCCAAATTTCTGGGCTGATCTACATTGCATCCTCTCATCACCGCAATGTGATAGGAAAGAAGTTGCAGGGGCACGACAGAAACAAGTGGCATCAGCGGTTCTAGTGTAGCGGGAACTTCAATAACAAATTCAGCCATTTTAGAAATAAGATTATCGCCTTCCGTGACAACGGCAATCACGCGACCTTTACGAGCTTTTACTTCTTGAATATTGGAAACCACTTTTTCGTATGAACTATCTTTAGTAGCAATAAAGACTACTGGCATTTCTTCATCAATCAATGCGATGGGTCCGTGCTTCATTTCTGCCGCAGGATAGCCTTCTGCATGGATGTAGGAGATCTCCTTTAGTTTCAGAGCACCTTCTAGAGCCACTGGGAAATTATATCCTCTACCCAAATACAAGAAGTTAGTTGAGTCTTTGAACTCATCGGCAATAGCTTCTATTTGCTTATTTAATTTCAACACTTTCTCCACCTTGGCGGGAATGTTTTCCATCTCCACCAACAGTTCATGGAATTTTTGTTCGGTGATTGTGCCTTTTTTTTGTGCTACAATCAGCGCAATCATATTGAGCACCGTAAGTTGGGCGGTGAATGCTTTCGTACTAGCTACACCAATTTCTGGCCCCGCGTGCGTGTAAGCCCCCGCATGTGTAAAGCGTGGGATGGATGAACCTACCACGTTACACACTCCGAAAATAATTGCACCTTTCGATTTGGCAAGTTCAATGGCAGCCAAGGTATCAGCTGTTTCTCCTGATTGCGAAATAGCAATCAACACATCGCCTTCGCGGATGATAGGATTGCGATAGCGAAATTCAGAGGCGTATTCAACCTCGACAGGAATTCGACAAAATTCCTCAAAGAAATATTCAGCAACTAAACCTGCATGCCAGGAAGTTCCGCACGCCACGATCAAGATACGATCTGCATTCACCAACTTATTCAAGTATTCGCGCAAGCCTCCTAAGATCAATCGCCCAGAATCCGAATCCAGACGGCCTCTCATGCAATCTTTTATAGAGCGAGGCTGTTCAAAAATTTCCTTGATCATGAAATGTTCGTAGCCACCCTTCTCAATTGCTTCCAATTCTAAATCGATGGTTTGAATATAGGGCGTCAATGGAAGATTAGCAGTATTCTTAATTGTTAGCTCGCCATTGTTTACGATAGCAATCTCTTGATCGTTCAGGTAAACCACTTCGTTGGTGTATTCAATAATGGGTGTAGCATCGGATGCCATAAAGTATTCGCCTTTACCAATACCCACCACCAATGGACTTCCCTTTCGGGCAGCAATTAGTAAAGTAGGGTCTTCCAATGACATCACAACAATCGCGTAAGCACCTACTACTTTTGTTAAAGCCAAACGTACGGCTTCATCTAGTGGACAGCCTTCTTTTTCTTTGATATCTTCAATGAAGTGAATAAAGACCTCCGTATCTGTTTCGCTGAGGAAGCGGTGGCCTTTCCGCAATAAATCTTGCTTCAGCGAGCTGTAGTTTTCAATGATGCCATTGTGAATGATGGCCAATTTTTTAGTAGCCGAATAATGCGGATGAGCGTTTTCATCATTCGGTTCACCATGGGTTGCCCAACGGGTGTGTCCCATGCCAATTGTGCTGGAAAGATTTTGTCCCTTTAGGAATGACTCTAATTCGGAAACCTTGCCTTTCTTTTTGTAGACATTTAAACTACCATTGAGAAGCGCAATGCCGGCACTATCGTACCCCCGATACTCTAATCTTTTTAAACCTTTAATGATAATATCACTCGCTTGTCGATGACCAACATAAGCAACGATTCCACACATAGATAAGAAAATTAACAGTTGACAAAAATGGCAATTGACAAAGTCATCAAGCAGGTCGTCAATTTTTTATCCAACCAACTCAGTATACAAGTTAAAAAATGATTCGGAGTGATCTTCGTCTTTGGTATACGACTCCACTTTTTTCTTCTCCAGTTTTTTTACAAGACCCTCTAATTTTTTATTGTCACCCGCCACGTTTACAACATCTGCAAACTCAGCGCCTAACTTAATGAATCCTTCGTAATCGGCAGATTTTAAATTGCCAAGCATGCTGTCTTCAATATCCATCATACGAACCTTGCCCATCAAATCGCCTTTGAATTTGTGCGAGAAGCTATTGTTATAGATCGTGAAAACAGTTTTGGTGTTTTTGAAAAGGGGATCTTTCTTGTAGGTAGTTTTCAAATACAAGGGAATGAAGCTGGTAATCCAATCATTGCAATGAACGATATCAGGCGACCAGCCTAGTTTGCGAACTGTTTCGATTACACCTTTGCAAAAGAAAATGGCTCGTTCGTCATTATCCTCAAAAAACTTGTTTTCCTTATCGTGGAAAACTGATTTGCGGTGGAAATAATCTTCGTTATCAATAAAGTATACCTGTAATTTGGCAGTTGGAATGGATGCTACTTTGATGATCAACGGCTTTTCCTCGTCACCCACTGCGATGTTGATTCCTGAAAGCCTTACCACCTCATGAAGGCGGTTTTTTCTTTCATTGATTAGTCCAAACCGAGGCACTAAAATTCGAATCTCCATCCCACGCTCCTGCATGGCCTGCGGCAGCTTCCGTACAAAATCAGCGACCTCCGTGGTTTGGAGGAAAGGGTTGATCTCACTAGCAACATAGAGGATGCGGATTTTTGACATATTATTGGATTTAAGAGAATGATATAGAGAACCGAGGCGCAAAAGTACGCAAAATTCGCCCCGTATTCAAGTGAACTTAACATATAAGGTCTATCTTTGCGACCCCTTAAAACAGCCCTTGAATGGAGATTTTCAACGAAATTAAGCCACTAAGGGCATTTTTAGCTGGCAAGAGAGTGCAGCAATTTTCGATCGGCCTGGTGCCAACTATGGGCGCTCTGCACCAAGGACACCTTGAGTTGATCAAGGCTTCCCGACTGGAAAACGATATTACGGTTTGCAGTATTTACGTCAATCCAACGCAATTCAATAATCAATCGGATCTTGAAAAGTATCCGCGAACGTTGAAGTCAGATACGGAACTTCTGGCGGCAGTGGGCTGCGATGTAATCTTTGCACCTATCAACATCGAAATGTATGGTAAGAAAAGCGATCTTTATTTTGACTTTGGCCACTTAGATAAAATCCTTGAGGGGGAGTTTCGACCAGGGCATTTTAGTGGTGTAGCATTAGTGGTATCCAAGCTTTTCAATATTGTACAACCGACAAGTGCCTATTTTGGTCAAAAGGATTTTCAACAGTTTAAGATCATTTCTAAACTGGTGGAAGAGCTTTTGTTCGATGTGACGATTTCGTCTGTGCCCATTGTTCGCGAGCCAAACGGTTTAGCGATGTCATCGCGCAACCAGCGATTAAGTGATGCAGACCGTGTAAAAGCAACTCTTTTTTATCAATCACTATTGATGGCAAGATCGCTTTTGCAAAAAGGAGAGCCTTTTGAATTCGTGGAAACGAAGATTAGGGAAAAATGTGAGGCAGTAGAAGGCATTAAACTGGAGTACATTGAATTAGTCGATACCGAAAACTTAAAGCCCGCACATTTCGTTCTTAACAAAACTATTTTGCTAATCGCTGGGTTTGTTGGAGACGTGCGACTGATAGATAATCTAATACCAGAATGAGAATAGAAGTTTTAAAATCAAAAATACATCGGGTAAAAGTCACACAAGCAGAATTGCACTATGTGGGAAGCATTACCATTGATGAGACATTGATGGATGCTGCCAATTTGATTGAAGGTGAAAAAGTGCAGGTAGTGAACATCAACAATGGAGAGCGATTAGAGACCTATGTCATAAAAGGCGCACGAAACTCAGGTACCATTTGCCTGAATGGTCCCGCAGCGCGCAAAGCCCATGTGGGTGATGTTGTAATTGTCATTTCGTACGCATCCATGGAATTGGAAGAGGCCAAGAAGTTTAAGCCAGCTTTAATTTTCCCAACTCCTGACAATCGATTAGAATAGTTAGTTTTGGTTTCGGTGAACACTCAACTAAAATCCGTTCTTCAATACGCTGGCATGATTGCGCTCACCGCAGGATTGTTGTGGCTTTCACTCCGCGGATTGACCGTTGGCGAAGGAGAAAGTAAAACTGATTTCTTGTGGAAAGCTTGGGAAAATTCTCATAAAGGATATTTATTGCTGATGGCGGCAGTGGCTATCATTAGCCACCTTTTGCGAGCTGAGCGTTGGAAAATGTTGCTCGTTCCCACAGGTAACAAGGTTGGCTTGCTAAATAGTTTCTTGTCTTTGATGATTGGCTACTTGGTAAATCTGGCGGTGCCGCGAGGTGGCGAGTTTTCTCGTTGCTACAATTTGTACAAATTGGAAAAGACACCCGTTGAAGTTTCGTTTGGAACGGTGGTACTAGAGCGAATTGTAGATGTGATTTGTTTATTGATATTGATTGGCTTTTCTTTTTTTGTCGAGTGGACGAAGCTTAAATCGTTTATTGATACACTTGACTTTGGCAAGGGCGGACAAGGTCTGCATATCCCAATTTGGCTATACGCGATCGCTTTGTTAGGGGTTGGATTTTTATTTGTCTTGTACCTATTCCGCAAGAATGAAAAGTTGCTGAAAATTATTCAAGGCTTTAAGGAAGGGTTGATGGCAGTGTTTCGGTTGAAGAACAAAGGGCTTTTTGTTTTTTATTCACTGGCGATATGGGGCGCCTATTTTTTGATGAGCTATTATGTTATCAAAGCATTTCCGGAAACTGAAAATTTGGGTTTTAGTGCCGTGCTTACCTTATTTGCAATTGGCTCGATTGCCATGGCGGCACCATTACCGGGTGGGGCAGGTTCTTATCATACCTTGGTGCCGCTTGGGTTGGTGATGCTTTACAATTTGCCGAAAGCAGATGCAGTCGCGTTCGTTTTTATTTTTCATGCGTGGCAAACGGCTTTAATGATCGTAATGGGTCTTTTATCTTTGATTGCCAGTTATCTTATAATCAAATGGAAAAAACCGCAGGAAAAATAAAATCGTTGGAGGATGGGCAAGCAATAGTTGACGCTTGGCAGACGAAAAACGAAAAAGTCGTTTTTACAAATGGCTGTTTTGACTTGCTCCATTTGGGCCATGTCGACTATTTAGAGAAGGCTAGGGGATTGGGAGACCGCTTGGTGATTGGATTGAACACAGACGATTCGGTCAGCCGGTTTAAAGGACCCGACCGGCCATTGCAAGACCAAAATTCAAGGGCAAGGGTATTAGCGGCACTTCAATTTGTGGATTTAGTGGTTTTTTTTAATGAAGACACACCATTAAATTTGATATCTGAACTAGTACCTGATGTATTGGTAAAAGGCAGTGACTATTTGGCAGAAAACATCGTTGGCGCAGATGTTGTTAAAAGAGCAGGAGGAAAAGTGGAGACCATTGAATTTGTGCCAGGCTACTCCACTTCCCGAATTGTTGAGAAAATAAAACGAACATAAATTTTAAAACTATGAATTTTGGTGCATTGATTATCGGGGGCTTTTTTATGCTCATTGGCTGGATGGTTAGTTCACGCCTGAAAAGTAAGTTCAAACAATATTCACAAATACATCTAACAAAAGATTTGACGGGTGCCGAAATTGCGCGGTTGATGCTGGCAGATCATGGCATTGATGATGTGAAGGTAATTTGTGTGGAAGGTCAACTGACAGATCACTACAATCCGGCAGATAAAACTGTCAATCTAAGTCAGGAAGTTTATCATGGTCGTAATGCTGCTGCTACGGCTGTATCATCCCACGAGTGTGGACATGCTGTGCAACATGCCAAAGCGTACGCGATGCTCCAGGTGAGATCAGCGATGGTTCCCGTGCAAAATATCAGCGCAAGCGTGTTGAATTTTATCACGATGGCGATGATCTTCGGTTCCTTGTTCTTCCAAGGGATTTTACCGATGCAAACAGCGATCTTAGTTATTATTGCTTGTTATGCAGTATTTGCACTGTTTGCGTTAGTTACCTTACCGGTAGAATTTGACGCTAGCAATAGAGCATTGGCATGGGTGAAGACAAGAAACATTGTTACGCCAAGCGAATATGGCATGGCGCAGGATGCATTAAAGTGGGCAGCTATGACTTATGTAGTGGCGGCCATTGGTGCAGTTACTACGCTAGTTTATTACGTGATGGTGTATTTAGGAATGGATCGAGATTAAGATTATAAGGCATGAACGGAAAAGGCTTGAGGACTCCTCGGGCCTTTTTTGTTGGGTGATACTTTTAAATCTTTTTCAACAGCCTAACGCTCATTCAAATCATTTTAACCACTATCATTGTTATTGATTTCAAACGATAGAAGACCATGGATTTCCGACTGACCGAAGAACAGCTTTCTGTACAACAAGCCGCTAGGGACTTTGCCCAAAACGAACTATTGCCCGGTGTAATCGAACGCGACAACGAACAAAAATTTCCAGCCGAGCAAATGAAAAAGATGGGCGAACTCGGCTTTATGGGGATGATGACCGATCCTAAATACAATGGAGGTGGAATGGATTCAATTTCCTACGTGCTGGCGATGGAAGAGATTTCGAAGATAGATGCTTCGGCTTCTGTTTGCATGTCAGTCAATAATTCATTGGTATGTTGGGGGTTGGAGAGATTCGGTAATGAAGAGCAAAAAGAAAAATATTTAAAGCGACTTGCGACAGGTGAAATCATCGGTGCATTTTGTTTGTCAGAACCAGAGGCTGGGTCGGATGCTACCAGCCAACGGACTATGGCTGAGGACAAAGGCGATCATTACCTATTGAACGGAACAAAAAACTGGATCACGAACGGAAAGAGCGCCAGTGTCTACATTGTAATTGCGCAAACCCACCCAGAGAAAAAACATAAAGGCATCAATGCATTAATTGTAGAAAGAGGCATGTCTGGTTTTGTGGTCGGAAAGAAAGAAGATAAGATGGGTATTCGCGGCAGCGACACGCATTCACTTATGTTTACCGACATAAAAGTGCCAAAGGCCAATCGAATAGGAGAAGATGGCTTTGGTTTTACATTTGCGATGACCACACTAAATGGTGGACGAATCGGTATTGCTGCACAGGCGTTGGGCATTGCGGCAGGGGCATATGAGTTAGCGCTAAAATACTCGAAAGAGAGAAAAGCATTTGGAAAGCATTTGTCTGAACATCAATCTACCCAGTTTAAACTGGCCGATATGGCCACCAAAATTGATGCTGCCCGCCTGCTGATTTGGAAAGCAGCTATTCTTAAAGATGAGAAGAAAGACTTTGTGAAGGCTGCTGCCATGGCCAAGCTGTTTGCCTCACAAATCGCACAAGAAGTGACTACTGAAGCTGTTCAAATTCACGGTGGTTATGGCTATGTAAAAGAGTATCACGTAGAGCGCTTGATGCGCGATGCGAAAATCACGCAGATTTACGAAGGCACAACAGAGATTCAGAAGATGGTGATTTCAAGGGAGCTACTCAGATAAAAGAAGAGGCCTCCAATACTATTGGAGGCCTCTTGTAATTTAAATATTGTTGTAACTATTAAGCGGTAGCCGTTGAAAGATCTTCAGCTTTTGTTTGCTGCTTAAGGATAACAGTTTTCTTGGCCTTGTAGCCACAATATCCACACAAATAATGTTTGACGATTTCGCCCTCCTCAGTAGGAGAAGGGTTCCTCATGATTTCTTCTTTCACTATTTTAAAGGTCTGGTAATTACACTCAGGGCATTGAATCGCATGCAAGTGTCCAGAATATTTTTCAATTTGAATGTGCCCTGTTTCTTCATCTTTCCAAACATCGTAATCTACAGAAAATACATTTTCTTCCGCCTGCATACCCTCATCCAAATAGGCATCTTCTTCGTCTTCACTTAGCAACTTCATTGGCTTGCCCGTCTTTGGTGAAATTCGTGGTTTGTAACGCAACGCCTTAAGCCTTTTTTCAATGAAGAAAGGATAGTAGAATTTAAGAAGGTTTTGAAGAATCAAGGCAACAATTAACCCAAATGCAATCGTCATAAAGCCCCTTACAAAAAACAGTACAGTACTGAATTTTTCAATGTTTGAGTTAAAATAAAAACACATACCCGTCACTAATACAATAGCGGCAATCCACAGTATTCTAATCTCAAACTTGTTGATGAAATCGTACTTGGTCTTATTGCCATTGGTAGTTGACAATTTTAGGAAATAACCGATCGCAATCAGCACGGCAACTGCCCAAAATACATAGCCGATATTTGCTGCCATAGTGTTCCAAGTATCAAACTTGTGTGGGTCAACTTCGTCTAGCTCAATCATATTTATGTGTAGGTTATATTGGTTGTCGATTCAAAAGTAATGTATTTTTATACGAACTATGATTCCAAATATATAAGAAAAAGGCCAAATCGCATTGACTGGACTTTGGAAACCTAAAAAAATTGTTTGGTGAACCTCAGATTCGGTATTTACGGAAATCAACAATGGCTGACAGCGCATCGTTTGCGCTTTCAAACATTCCCATGTGACCAGTGTCATCCAGAGGTTTAAAAATCGCATTTTTTGCCAAAAGTGAGGCTTCAATAGAGGTTTGGTGAGGGATTATAGAATCGTAGATGCCAGATAATATCAGCAGGTAACTGCCTATGTTTTGAATAAAATTTTCGCTGGTTGGCCTGTCCTTCATTGCGTGGGTGTATCCCAGAAAGGTGTTAATTTGGGTTTTACCGGTCAAGTCCTTTACAAAGGGGATTTGCGGATGGTTTTTTTGGTAGAACAGGGACGGAACGAAACTCTCAACGAAGGGCTCTAAGCCATGTTTTTGGACAAAATCAATGGTTTTATTGCGATTGGCTTTTTTTTCTTCGCTGTCGGCAAAAGCCGTAGAATGAAAAAGACCTATTCCCGAAAATTGGCTCTTATTTATTTTGGCCATAGCTAAAGCGATATATCCACCTAATGAATGGCCTATTATAACGGGTTTGGCGATTTTTAGATAAGATACCCAAGCTACCATCTGGCTTCCAATGTCGGCAATTGAAAAAGGCTGCGGGGGTAATTTACTTTTTCCGAAGCCTGGCAAATCGGGTGTAATTACTCTGAATTCTTTTGCCAACTCTTCCGCAAACCCATCCCAAATTTGATGTGTCTCGCAGAAGCCGTGCAGCAGTATGATGACAGGTCCGGTGCCTTGATCTTTATAAAAGATGCCTTCCACTTAGGCTACAGAAGTCACCTTCTCCAGCATTAGTAATACAGCTTTTTCAATGCCGTTGGGATCAAAACCACACTCCGCGTGCAGTTCCAATTGCTCACCATGCTCTATGATCCGATCGGGCATGCCCAGTCTTTTAACTTCGCTCTCATAATGATGATCGGCCATAAATTCCAGAACAGCACTGCCTATTCCACCCTCTATACAGCCATCCTCTACCGTGATTATTTTTTTGTACTTCGAGAAAATTTCGTGCAGCATTTTCCCATCCAGTGGTTTTGCAAAACGTAGATCGTAATGGCCTACCTCAATGCCTTGTAGCTCCAAGTGCTCGCACACCTCCACGGCATAGTTGCCAATGTGCCCTATAGTAAGAATGGCTAGTTCTTCCCCTTCCCTAATTTTTCTTCCGGTCCCAATTTCAATCTCCTCAAATGGGGTTTTCCAGTTGGGCATTACGCCCTGCCCACGAGGATAGCGAATTGAGAAAGCCTTTTCTTTTCTTGGTAATTGCGCTGTATACATCAAGTTTCGCAACTCCTGTTCGTTCATAGGAGCTGCTATAATCATATTGGGCAGACAGCGGAAGTAAGCAATATCATACGCCCCATGGTGTGTCGGGCCATCAGCTCCGGCAAAACCAGCACGATCCAAACAAAAATTAACCGGCAGGTTTTGGATACATACATCGTGCACCACTTGATCATAGGCGCGCTGCATGAATGAGCTGTAGATGTTGCAAAAAGGAACTAGACCTTGAGTAGCCAAACCAGCTGAAAAAGTAACGGCATGTTGCTCTGCAATACCCACGTCAAAAGCGCGGGTAGGCATTTCCTTCATCATGATATTCAAAGACGAGCCTGATGGCATGGCTGGCGTAATACCAATTATCTTATCATTGCCCTTTGCCAGTTCTACTAATGTGTGACCGAACACATCTTGATATTTGGGGGCTTGGGGCTTGTCGTATATTTTTTTATGAATTTCTCCAGTAATCTTATCAAATGTGCCCGGAGCATGCCAAGTGGTTGCATTACCTTTTTCTGCTGGGCCGTAGCCTTTGCCCTTGGTGGTAATACAATGAAGGATTTTGGGGCCTTTAATCTGCTTCAAATCTTTCAGGACTGCAACCATATGGTCTACATCATGACCATCAACTGGGCCAAAATAGCGAAGGTTCAGCGACTCAAATAAATTACTCTGGCTAAGCAGTGTGGATTTGATGCCGTTTTCCACTTTTGAAACGATGTCTTGGGCACTCTTGCCAATAGAGGAAAGTTTCCCCAATAAATTCCAAACATCGTCCTTCAGCTTATTGTAAGTTTTGGAGGTTGTTATATCTGTTAAATAATCCTTCAACGCACCCACATTTGGGTCAATGGACATGCAGTTGTCATTCAAAATGATCAACAAGTTAGTATCTGAAACACCTGCATGATTGAGCCCTTCAAAAGCCATCCCGCCCGTAAGTGCGCCATCGCCTATAATGGCCACGTGCTGTTTGTCCTCGAGCCCTAAGTATTTGGAAGCTACCGCCATGCCCAAAGCGGCTGATACGGAAGTAGAAGAATGGCCTACTCCAAAGGTATCATAGATGCTTTCTTTACGTTTCGGGAATCCCGAAAGGCCATTGTAAACTCGGTTAGTATAAAATTCATCTCTCCGGCCGGTCAGTATCTTATGACCGTATGCCTGGTGGCCAACATCCCATACCAATTGATCATAGGGTGTGTTGAAAACATAGTGCAGCGCCACCGTTAGTTCAACTACCCCCAAGCTTGCGCCAAAGTGTCCCCCATAAACAGATACATTATCGATGATAAAATGTCTCAGTTCCTCACACATCTGTACCAACTGTGCCTGATCCAATTTTTTTAGGTCATCGGGGCTATTAATATTGGCCAGTAGTTTTCCGGGTGTAATTAGCATGGCAAAACCTTAATTAGTAATCATTTTATCTTTAAACAGATACCCAAGGTAAGTGTTTTTGAATGTTTTTGAAGCCTAGGGGAGGCAAATTTACGGATTTGCAAATAAGAACCATTTTATCATCGCTTTGGATTAATTTTGTCCTCCTTAAATTCTATGGAACAACAACCTTTTGAAATTCACTTGCCTTTGTTTGAAGGGCCTTTTGACTTACTCTTATTTTTCATTGAACGCGATGAATTGGAGATCAATGACATTCCTATTTCAACGATCACCAACGACTTTTTGGCATACATTCGCCAGTTAGAGACCGTGAACATTGAAGTGGCCAGTGAATTTATTTTGGTGGCTGCCACCCTCATGCGCATAAAATCTAAAATGCTACTGCCACGGCCTCAATTGGATGAACAGGGCAATGAAATTGACCCGCGCGAAGAGTTGGTGAAGCACTTGATGGAGTATAAAAAATATAAGTCAGTGGTGGACCAATTCCATAAGATGGAGGAGACCGAGTTGATGAAGGAGAAACGCGGTAATTTGATGAAAGAGCTAAAACAATTGGCTGAAGTAACCAATGTGGAAGCCGAACTGCAAGACGTAGATCTTTTCAAGCTGCTGATGGTCTTTGAAAAAGTGTTGAAGCGTCAAGAAGAAGAAAAAAATAAACCGGTACATCAGGTTATTCAGTACCCTTTCACCATTGAAGGACAGAAAGAGTTTATTTTGAACGAAGTCACAACGAAATCGCGCGTGCCCTTCATTGAGCTATTCGAAAAAGCACCCACGCGCATTTCTCTTATTTTTAATTTCCTGGCTATCCTTGAGATGTTGGCCAACGGCATGATTTCAATTCAGGTAGGTGAAGGGTTCAATAATTTTTGGGTGATGAAAAAGGAAGAGGTGGAGGAGGCTGCGCAGTAATTATTTATTTCGCTACATTATCTATCAGCCCACCTGTCAGCCGGACTAAGTCAATGCGACTAGAGAGTGCATCAAAAATAGCGGCAAATTTTTCTAGCGCTGCAGAGCGATAATTTTCTTGCACGATCCGCAAGTCGATCGCGCTCAGGGTTCCGTTTTTGTAACGCTCATTGCCCAATATTAAATTCAATTCTGCGGCTTGTACTTTGGTTTGTGCAATGGCCACCAACTGTTTGCGCAGATTGTAAAGGTCAACCGAAGCGAGTAGACTATTTTCCAATGAGAGCGTCAGTTGATCAGTAGTAAGTATGGCAATTTTTTCTTGAATCTGCGCATTGTCGATCGTTCTGCGCAATTGGCCTCCATTAAAAAGGGTGAACCGCAGCGAAAGGTTTCCATAGACTCCATACGCGTTACCTGTTTGCGTTAAGGGCCTAAAAGCCTGTTCATTCACTGTTTGATAAACCGGCTGTAGTGGATTACGATCCAAAAAACCGACTGTGTTTTCAATTCGGTTGCCCGTATTTATTCGGAAATTGGCATTGAGTTGATCTAAACTTCCAGTTGCCCCTAAGTTGAGAAGTAGCGAGGGTGACAAGTTTGCTTGCGCACTGCGGGTGGCATTGTGGAATAGCTCTTGGCTAATAAATTGATTCCTCAGATTAGTGTTGGAGCTAACCATCTTAGCTCGCAGGTCTTCATATTTATATACTTCATCTTCAAACTGGAGTGGGTTGGTAAGCTGGTACGTTTTGTTGATATCGTTGTTGAGCAACACATTCAAATTGCGTAGTTCATTTTTTAAGATGATCTCTTGTCGTAAAACATTGGCCGAGTCTGTTAGGTAATTGTTTTGCTCTTGCAACACATCAAATGATATAGCCGAGCCGAGGCTTTTTTTCAACTTCACGTAGGTGTATCGCTCTTTTGAAAATTCGCGATTCTTAATAAATACTTGCAATCGTTCATCTTCCAAATTGGCTTGATAGTAACCGAGTAGAATGGATTGAACTGTGTTTTCCATTACAAACGTTGCGTTGCCCTTGCTCAGTGTTTCCAATTGTTCCAATCGCTTTTTTGCAATCTGCACAGCAAAGCCACCGAACAAAGTAAACTGGACATCTAATTGACCCAGCACGTTGTTTCCAACGTTCCGACCCGCAACGGCAAAGGGGTTAGCCGGCTTTCTCTGCACAACGTTGTTGTTTTGGACGGCAGTTAAATTTACTGAAGGCAACAAACCGGCTTGGCCCCAATTGTTGTTTATGGTAGCTGCCTCTACATTCAGCTTTTCAATCTGCACCCCAAAATTATTCTTCAATCCAATTTCAACAGCATCGGCAAGGCTAAGCGCTTCTTGGGCATTTATCGTTGAGGGCATTAACGCTACAAGCCACAGGCTGCAAGCTACAAGCTGCGCTCTCCCAGCTTGAACCTTGCAAGCCGAAGCATGGAGCATGAATTTAAAATAATTACAAGAGGAATTCATCAAACTAATTGGAAGGGATATGACGGATGTGTTTACTGCTGATGTAGGAATAGATGGCGGGAATTACAAACAACGTGAGAATGGTGGCGAACATCATTCCGCCAATGACGGCAATTCCCATAGAGACCCGGCTTTCAGAACCAGCACCTAAAGCGAGAGCAATTGGCAAAATTCCTAAGATCGTTGAAAGGCTTGTCATAATGATCGGGCGGAAACGAGATACGGCTGCCTCTTTCACTGCTTGTAGCAATGGAATCCCCAGTTCTTTTCGCTGGTTAGCAAACTCTACAATTAAGATTCCATTTTTGGTTACCAAACCAATTAGCATAATAATCCCTATCTGGCTAAACACATTTAATGTTTGGTTAAAGTACCAAAGTGAGGTCAAGGCTCCCGCCAAAGCCAACGGCACTGTGAACATGATCACCAATGGATCTTTAAAGCTTTCGAATTGACCCGATAAAATCAAATAGATGATTGCCAACGCAATCAAGAAAGCTAGGTAGATGCTAGAAGAACTCTCGGCAAACTCGCGGGAGGCGCCATCCAAACTAGTGGTATAGCTTTCGTCCAAAACTTCTTTTGCAATTCGTTGCATCTCTTTGATGCCATCGCCTAATGCTACCCCTTTTGCCAATTGCGCTTGCACTTTGGCAGACGAATAGCGATTGAAGCGGAACAATTGTGGAGGGCTGCTACGCTCATCAAACGTGACCAAGTTATCCAGTTGGATGAGTTCTCCGCGTTTATTTTTTACGTAAAGTGTTTTCAAATCCAATGGTTCATTGCGGTTGCCCCGCTCTACTTGCCCGATGATCTGATATTGTTTTCCATCCATAATGAAATTTCCAAAACGAGAGCCGCTTAGCCCCAGCTGCAAGGTTTGAGAAATATCCAACACATTCACTCCTAAATTTCTTGCTTTGTCGCGATCAATTGTGATATTGATTTCAGGTTTGTTAAATTTTAAATCCAAATCCACAAAAGAAAACATCGGACTGGCCGAAGCCTTGATCATAAAATCCGGCAATACTTTTTTGAGTTTGTCGATATCGGCCGCTTGAATCACGAACTGCAATGGAAATCCACCTCGCCTATCGCCAATAGTTTGTCCCTGCGTGATAAACGTTCTTACGCCCGAGTACTTTTTTACTTGGCCTGTGACGTCATCCACAATTTGTTGTTGGGTGCGATCTCGGTTTTTTGGGTCTTTTAAAATTACCCTAATAAACCCTGAGTTCACGCCAGCGGTTCCAAAACCAGGAGCTGTAACGCTCACCATACCACTTTTTTCCGGCACTTCTTCGCTAATAAACTGCGTGAGTTCTTTCACGTTGCGATCCATGTATTCAAACGTGGCTCCTTCTTGTGCTTGAGCCTGCAATCTGAATTCACTACGGTCTTCCAAAGGAGCTAACTCAGACGGAGTGATTTTTCCTAAATAATAAATCAAGAAGCCCGAAAGTAAAATAACCGTAAAGCCTAACCATCTGCGCTTCATGAAACCTTCTAGTGCCGCTGCATAGGCGTTTGTCAAGCCAGTAAAGAAAGGTTCTGTTTTTCGATAAAGCCACGGTTGCACTACTCTGCGTTTCAAAATTTTCGAACACATCATCGGAGTGAGCGTCAATGAAACGAATGCCGAGATTGCGACCGAGCTCGCCACTACTAAACCGAACTCGCGGAACAATCTTCCCGTAAGGCCTTGCAAGAAAATCACTGGAAGAAAAACCGCCACCACCGAAACTGTGGTAGAGATTACTGCAAAATAAATTTCGGTCGAACCTTTTCGCGCGGCCACTTCGGGGTCTTCGCCTTCTTCTACCTTCACGTAAATGTTTTCTAACACCACGATGGCATCATCCACCACGATGCCGATGGCCAGTACAATTCCCAAAAGAGTGAGCACATTGATGGTGAAGCCCATCAGGTACATCACGAAGAAGGAGCCGATCAACGAAATGGGAATCGTGGCCACGGGAATAATGGTCGTGCGCCAATCGCGGAGAAAAATAAAAATAATGGAAAGCACTAAAAAGAATGCGATCAAGATGGTTTCGCCCACCTCAAAAATGGAAGCTCGAATGTATTGTGTAGAGTCGTAACTCATTTGGTAACTCATATCCTTTGGCAAGTCGCGCTGAATTTGATCCAGTTTTTTATAGAGGCGGTTGGCAATGTCAATGTTGTTGGCGCCAGGCTGCGCAACGATCGCCAAGGCACAACCCGGAATTCCATCTCTGCGCAAAATAGTTCGTTCGTTCTCTGGGCCTAATTTGGCGTAGCCTACATCGCTAAAGCGAACCACGTTATCACCTTGCTCTTTAATAATGAGATTATTGAAATCTTCTTCGCTCGTTAGCCTTCCCATCGTGCGCACGGTCAGCTCTGTATTTTGCCCCTCTACTCTACCTGATGGCAACTCTACATTTTCTCGATTGAGTGCTTGTAAAATGTCAGAAGGTACCAACTTCAGCGAGGCTAACTTAATCGGATCCATCCACAAGCGCATAGAATAGCGCTGCTGCCCCCAAATTTGCACAGCGCTCACACCGGGTATGGTTTGAATGCGTTCTTTAAACATCACCTCGGCAATGCGAGAGATTTCCAACAGGTTGCGCTTGTCGCTTCGCACCGTAAGAAAAATAATTGGGCTTGAATCCGCATCGGCTTTTTCTACCACGGGTGGATCCACGTCCTGTGGCAATCGGTTGAGCGCACCCGAGACTTTGTCGCGGACATCATTGGCTGCTGCTTCGATATTTACACCCAATTCAAACTCTACCGTAATATTACTGCGCCCTTCTCGGCTCACAGAAGTTAATGTTCGAATGCCGGGAACTCCATTGATTGCATCTTCCAACGGTTCTGTAATTTGCGATTCAATCACATCCGCATTGGCTCCTATGTAACTAGTAGAAACTGTAACCACGGGAGGATCAACACTTGGGAATTCGCGTACGCCCAAAAAGGAAAAACCGATCACACCAAACAAGATGATAACCAACGACATCACGATCGCCAAAACGGGGCGGTTGATACTGGTGATGGATAAGCTAGCCATAAATTTATTCTCGATTTAAGAAGTACGAAGTACTAATTCGCCCTGCTGTTATTCTCAGTTTATTTTTTGAATTTGAATATCAATTCCTTGCCGCAATTGAAGGATACCCGTGGTGATCAACGTATCTCCTGCGCTCAGCCCAGACAACACTTCCAATGAATTTTCGGTTCTAATACCGGTTTCGATTTTTATTTCTTTCGCTTTGCCGGCAGAAAAAATAAATACTTTCTTTCCCCCCTGGTCTGGGATCACGGCTTCGGTTGGAACCAGCAACGCATCGGGCAACGATGCTAGGATCAATTCTACTTTCACAAATTGACCCGGCAACAAGTTGCCACTTTGGTTGTCTGCCTGCGCGCGGATCTTTAATGTGCGTGTTTCTTGGTCAATGCGCGGCTCGATGGCATATACCTCTCCTTGGTAAACAGTCAGGTCATTCTCCACACGGCAATAAATTTTCTCCCCTGATTTTACCTGCGCGCTATACCGTGCGGGAATGGAGAATTCAATTTTGGCAGGAGAAATATTGTACAAGGTTGCCACGATCGTAGTGGGAGAAATGTAGGCGCCCATGCTCACGTAACGTAACCCAATCACGCCATCAAACGGAGCTTTGATACGTGTTTTCTCCAATTGTGCTTCCAAAATGCGCACATCGGCTACGGTGGTATTCAGTCGGTTGAGTGCGTTGTCATATTCTTCTTGACTGATGGCATCTTTTTCTAACAGCTTTCGCTGACGAAATTCGTTGTCTTGATTCAGCTTTTGATTGTAACGTTGCTTTTGCAGTTGCGCTTTGATGTCATCGTTATTGATTTCCAGTAACATGCTGCCTTTTGTCACGGGCTTTCCTTCTTGAAATAAAATGGCAACGACTTTACCCGATGACTCACTTTTTAATTCCAGCGATTCATTGGGCAGAACAGAACCAGTTATTACCAATTTATTGTCCAGTTTTGATTCCTTGATAATCAACGCCTCTACCAAAAGTTTTGGCTTCGCTCCCGATGCTACATTGGCCGAACCGGGTGTCTCTTTTGCTTTAAACAAACCTAACTTAGGCAGTGCTATCAAAAAAATAACCACAAGAACGATAGCTGTGGTGATCAGTGTCTTTTTCATCTATTCTGTAATGCTCAAAAGATATTTTTAGTTCGGTTTAGAAAATTGTTGATGCAGGGAAAGTATTTGTGGTACGATCAATTCTGTTTCGTCATTATGAATGATCACATCTGCCAACTTCATTTTTTCATCTTCCGGCATCTGTGCCAGTATTATTTTTTTAATGTCGGCATACGAACGCTGGGGATCACGTAACATCACCCTGTTTATCCTCAACTCTTCGGGCGCGATTACCAAAATCAGCTTGTCTAACGTTTTATATCCACCCGACTCAATCAACAGCGCTGCTTCCTTCACCAAAAAGGGAACTTCGCCCTGTGCCTTGATCCAGTTTTCTGTATCCAATGCCACGCGAGGGTGAACCAACTCGTTCAGCTTTTTTCTTTTCTCTTCGTCTTGAAAAACAAGCCGACTGATGTACTCGCGATTTAACTCACCATTTTCGTTATAAGCCAAATCTCCAAATTCCTTTTTGATTTGCTCGACTAGTATTCCGTCAGTGGTCATTATACTTTTCGCTCGGCTATCCGCATCGTAAACGGGTACGCCCAAAGATGAAAATATTTTGCAGACAAGGCTTTTTCCAGACCCAATGCCACCCGTTACGCCAATCTGAAGCGGCCTCTTCATTTGACCGAGGGCGTCATTTTCACACTATCAATTTTTATCAATTGTGAGTAGAGTGGCAATTTTGAAATACGGGGCATGTTCATTTCATAAGACCCGACTTTGCCAGATGGAAGGATTGCGCTCATTTCTTTCGCCCATTCTTTGAAGTCCTCCTCGCGTCTTGCCGGAATTCGAAACCAAGCATCTACACTGTCAGGTAAAACGAAATTTTTCATTTTACTGGTTAATGGCAGCCTTTTCTTCACATCGATTACCGGGCCTACCTCAAACATCACCTTTACTACTGACGGATTGCGTGTGATGCTCTCTCCAGTTACGACTACTTCCATATCATCATTAAAATTTTGGTCGACCGAATTACCCTCAATGATTATAGACAACATGTCAGGCAAATTGTGAAGCACACTTTTGGGGCCGTCCAGCGTAATGGAGTCGGGGAGGACTACCACGGGGCTAATGCGCCCGTAGCCTTTTTTAAATGTAAAGTTTGAGAGGTCAACTACGACCTTATATTTGTGAAAATCCTTTTCATCGATTTGTATTCGCAAGGTGTCGGTCACTAAAAAATTGATGCGAAGTTTTCCTACTTGAGGTTGAAACATTGATTGCAGGGACGAAGCCACAATCTTTTTTACTTCCAAAGGATGTTCTAACGCAATGGTGAGCTCTGGCAGTTTTAATCCCAATTGGTTTCGAAATAGATCCCACCCGTTTCCGCTGACGTGCATGTTGACCTGGTCGGGTAAGGCACTAGCAGGAATGAACCTTTCCTGATCGTATTCGAATCGGAGGGGGAATTTTATACTCGTTGTGTGATTCTTATTAAATGCATTGAAAAGCCAAAAAGTGGTTGCCGCAAGAATGCACAGCACTACCGCCTTCCAATTGGCGCGGTCAAACCGCAACAAATTACCGATGACGCGCAAAAAATTCATATCGCAGCAAAGGTACTAATTACAAAGCCGGATAGTAGGATGCCTAAGCTGCCGGCTTCTTATCGGCAAAAACTTTGGTCGATTCCATGGAAATGGCAGACTTTGAGAATTTCATTCTCACGCCTCTTTCTGCTTCCAAAATAAATGTCTCGCCCTCCAATTCGGCAACGCGGCCGTGGGCTCCACCGATGGTCACCACGTAGTCTCCCTTCTTGATTTCATCAGAGAACTTCTTTGCGTCTTTCGCCTTTTTTTGCTGTGGGCGGATCATAAAAAAGTAAAAAATAGCCACGATGGCTACCATCAACACGATTTGCATATAAGCTCCTCCACCGGGTGCCGCTTGTAATAGAATAGAATTCATCTTCTGGTTTTAAAATTTCGCGCAAGTTATTCCTTAAAAGCAAACATCCCAAACTGTGAAACTTGGGATGTTACTCTAATACTTAATTGTCAATTGCCGGTTTACTTGGCAGCTGGTCCGTTCACGCCATCTGGCTTTGCGGTAACCATTGCCTTAAATTTCAATGTAGTTGTCTTGGGCCAAGTGTTGGCAGTAACGGTGATGGTTTTGTTATTGATGCCGGGCTTACCTTTTGTGTCAAACTCTGCTTTTACAAAGCCTTCGCCACCCACCGGAATTGGAGTTTTGGTCCAATCGGGCACGGTGCAGCCACAAGAAGGTGCTGCATTTTGAATGATCAAAGGTGCTTGGCCGCTGTTTTTAACTTTATAGGTGTAAGACACTTTCTTGCCCTCATCTACGGTTCCGAAATCGTGGTCAATAGTGCCAAAATCCATGGTAGGAAGAGGACCTTCTGGTTTTTCTTCTACAGCCGGTGTTTCAGCAGCGGCTGGTGTCGCTGTCGGGGCAACTGAAGTGCTCTTGCTGCCCTCCATTTGCGCCAAGCGGGTCTCCAATTCTGCAATCCTTTTCTCGGATGCCTTATCGCGGCAGCTGACAGATAGTGCCGCTATCGCTACTATTGCTAAAAATTTCATCGTTATTTTCATATACATCTTTATTTCAATCGGTAAAATTACTATTAAACGAACCTAAAAATCAAATTGAACTTTCAGTTTAACAAATCATTAACTGTTCTTGTTCCCCCGGAGCTGCTCCAGCAGTTGATCTACATCGTCTAAAAGGCGTTGTGCTTTATCTTGTGCTTCAGTCACCACTTTTTGGCCCTGAGATTTCGCCTCGGAAGTATATGGGCCTTCTTTCCCTGACACCACGTCCGAGATATAATCCTCCAAAATTTTCTTGTACTTATCCAGCTTAAATGAAAGCTTTTCGCGTGTGTTCGAGCCCTTATCGGGGGCATACAAAATGCCCAAGATGGCACCAGCCGCTGCTCCTGCTAAAAAAGCTATTAGTGCGTTACTTCCTTTCTTACTCATTGTTTGTGAATCAAATGGATGGCAAAGATAATGGTTTTTTATAAGCGAAAATGGATGCTAAAAAAATGGTAATTGTATTCGTTTAGCGGTTACTGTTAACCTTTTTACTTGTTATCAATCAGGCCTCGCCCGCTTTTCTTCATAGCACCCGATTCTTGCATCTTCTTGGAGATGACATCCAAAATGCCATTAATGAATTGCCGGCTTTTAGGGGTACTGTATTCTTTTGCCAACTCGATATATTCGTTGATGGTCACCTTTACGGGAATGCCGGGGAAGTTCACCATTTCTGCCAACGCCATTCCAAGAATCACCTGATCGGTCAATGGCAACCGGTCTACCTCCCAATTCTTGGTGTTTTGGGCAATCAGTTCTTTGTATTGAGAATCTAGGTCAATGGTACTTCTGAATAGCTTGTCGATAAACAACTTGTCGTCTTCCCAGTCCAGCGAAACTTTTTGAAGATCAACTTTGGTTCCGTCAAAGGATTTTATGGTCTTCTCGGCTAAGCTCTTGATTATGTCTTTATCTTCTGCCCAGCGAATGTCTTGTTCCTCAAAATAATCGTTGATAGCATTGTTGGCCAGAATTACTTTTCGTAATAGATGTTTAACAAATGCTTTTTGCTCATCGGTTGAATGCGATTTTTCTTCAATGAATTTCTGGTACTCTTTGTCCTCTTTTACAATCTCTCTGAACCAATCGCGCACGGAATTTAAGTCGCTGTTCCAGCCGGGTGTACGCAGCAATTCCTTTTTCAGTTCATTATTTCCGATAAGAGATTGAATAATGGGTTGATTCATAAAATTGATATGCACCACTTTCTTTTCGCTACTCCCAATTTCCGCGAAAGCGATAATCAAGCCCAACGTACTGTAGTATGTTTCTGTCAGCTTCAATATTTCTGAAGTAATGTTTTTGCCCAAGAAGTTTTGGTCTTTGCGCACGTGTTTTTCAAACAGGTCCATGGCGTCAGTAACTGCCTTGGCAATGACGGGTTCTACTTCGCCCGCTTTCTCAATGCCCTTAAACTTCTTATCGAAAAATTGCTTGGCTTTTTTCTTCTGTTCGCGGAGCAGTTCTTTATCCTGTACTTCCATGCTGTTCAGGTTGGGGCTGAAGCGTTCTTCCAGTAAATCCTGTGATAGTAGGTAATTGGCTTCCTTGCATTGCTCAAAGGCAAAAAGGCTTTGCATGATTTTGATGCGGATGGTGCGTCTGTTGAGCATTCGGCTAAAGAACGTTTGAATGAAGGCGCAATTTACGTTGCCGATTCAACATTTAAAATAGAAATAATTCGTGGACAATCTCAAACTGTCTCGCTTATATTGACTCACCCCCGACCTCGCTTCGCGAGGCCATCCCCCGTTACTTCGTATCAGAGGGGCGCGACTATTTATGAGTTCATTCTGAACCAAATCCAGTACCTTTCGTTTTTAACACGGCCACGACTATCGATGAAGGAGCTTTTCTATTTAAACAAGTACCTTTTTAAGTATAAGAAATTGATGATTTTGGGATTGATCTGGGTGATCATCTCCAATGCATTTCAAATCCTTCCCGCGCAAATGGTGCGGCATTCCATCGATTTGGTCACCGATAATATCCGTGTTTACCGCTCTTTTGATAACAGTCAGGCGCAACAGACTTTTTTTAATGTCTTTGCCAAAGGTATTTTGATTTACGCCCTGCTGATCTTGGGAATGGCTTTGCTGAGAGGGTTTTTTCTTTATCTGGTAAGGCAGACATTGATTGTGATGAGCCGATTGGTGGAATACGATTTGAAGAATGAAATTTTTGAACATTACGAAACGCTGCCGTTGAGTTTCTATCGGAGGAACAATACAGGTGACTTAATGAACCGGATCAGCGAGGATGTTGGTCGGGTACGCATGTACTTGGGGCCGTCCATTATGTATGGCTTGACGTTGATTACGCTGTTCATGATGTTGATCCCGGTTATGTTTTCCATTAGCGTAAAGCTGACAATCTATGCGCTGTTGCCGCTGCCTATTTTGTCAATAAGTATTTTCTACGTCAACAACATTGTCGAACACCGCTCGGAGCTGATTCAAAAAAGTCAGTCGCGACTGAGCACGTTTGTGCAAGAGGCATTTTCTGGGATTCGTGTTTTAAAATCTTTTACCAGAGAGGCAGAATCGGTGGCTAATTTTTCCACGGAAAGCAACGAGTACAAAAAGCAATCCTTAAAACTCACCAAAGTACAGGCGTTGTTCTTTCCCGTCATCATGGGATTGGTCGGGCTAAGTACGGTCTTTACCGTGTACGCAGGAAGTGTAGAGGTCATCAATGGTTCACTCACCTTCGGCAACATTGCTGAGTTTATCATTTACGTAAACTTGCTCACATGGCCAGTTGCGTCTCTCGGGTGGACGAGTAGTTTGGTACAGCGGGCGGAAGCGTCACAAAAAAGGATTAATGAGTTTTTACAAACCAAATCTGATATTGTTTCTGAACAAAATTTGACACCAGAGATTATCGGAAAAATAGAGTTCGACAACGTATCGTTCACCTATCCTGACACAGGCATTCAGGCATTGGAAAATCTTTCATTTACAATTAGCCCAGGTGAATCATTGGCGATTATTGGCGGAACAGGGTCTGGAAAAAGCACCGTCTCCAATCTTGTGTCGCGATTGTATGACGTTACCGCTGGTGAGATTCGAATAGATGAAACGCCTATTAAACATTTTGACTTGATCAGCCTTCGCGGCCAAATGGGTGTGGTGACACAAGATGTTTTTCTCTTCAGCGATACCATTTTTAACAACATTGCCTTCGGATTAAAAACACCGGATGAAGCCAAAGTGATGCAGGCGGCAAAAGACGCAGATGTATATGATAACATCATGGAATTCCCCAACACCTTTGCGACAAGGGTGGGGGAGCGCGGTATTACCTTGTCTGGCGGACAGAAGCAACGCGTGTCCATTGCGAGAGCCGTAGCTCGCGAGCCAAAGATTTTGATTTTGGACGATGCGTTATCTGCTGTAGATACCAAGACAGAAAACACAATTCTCAACAGCATGAAAAAAATTATGCAGGGGAGAACCAGCATTATCATTTCTCATCGTGTTTCTTCTGCGAAACTGGCCAATAAGATAATTGTCTTGAACGATGGTGTACTTGTGGAGCAAGGCACTCATGAAAGCCTTATTGCAAAAGAGGGTGCTTACAAGGAACTGTATGATAAACAAATGCAGGTGGAGGAAGTTGGATAGAGTTTGATGTTGTTTCTTGAAGACACGAACCAAGGCGTTGTTAAACGAGCCTTTCGAACGTCTTTTGCTGCTCACTGACGAGCAGCAACTTTTGGCAAAATTAGTTGATTTTTAAAATGGGTGGCTCAGTGCGGAAGACAGGACGCAATGTGCGATATACTCGCTCTTTGTTTTCACCCTTCAAAGATACAAAGGTAGTCTGAAATGCGTGCTCAACTTAGAAAACAACCTCGTCCGTAATTACCAATGTCTGCCTAGTAAGTGAGGTGCGATATTTTAGCAATGGCCTAAAGGAGGTACCACCGGTTGGGTATCCATCGGAAAAGCTGTAAGTCGATCCACAGCCATTCATAAATAAACTAGATCCATCTACCACAACAGGAGGCTGATCTTCGACAGAACAAAGTCGCTCGTAAGCGATGTAGTTATTTTCATCCACCCGATACAAAATAACCCCTTTCATGCCTGCATCGTCTACGTACTGATAGCCTCCATCCAGCTTTAATCGCTGGTATTGTGGTAAATTGAGATTGATGGTAACGGGCGGGAAGAAAGCCTGGGCGATCGCAAAATTGCAAAAAATTAAAATGGCTGCAAGCTGCAGGCCGCAAGCCATAAGCCAGCGTGAAGCGTGAGATATGGGGCGTGAGGCCTTATTCGTTTTTAACATTGTATTCATAAAATCCCTTTCCTGTTTTTCTTCCCAGATCCCCGGCCGTTACTTTTTGCTGTTGAATTTGACTGGGTCTAAATCTTGGCTCTTGGTGAAGTGCGTGATACATCGAAGAGGTAACAGCAAAGTTCACATCTATCCCAATCAAATCCATTAACTCAAACGGACCCATTTTAAAGCCAGAAGAGCGCATCAGCTTGTCAATGGATTCCACATCGGCTACACCTTCTTCCAGCAGTTTTAATGCTTCCACATAGTACTGTCGTGCCACCCTGTTAACGATGAATCCGGGGGAATCTTTTGTCTCGACCGCTATTTTATTGAGAGAGGCAGCGAAACTCTTCATTACTGCCACCACGAAGGCATCCGTTGCCGATCCGCCAACTACTTCTACCAACTTCATCAGCGTAGCGGGGTTAAAAAAGTGAAGTCCAACAAACCTGCCGGGCTTACTTAATGAAGTAGCAATTTGTGTTATTGAAATGGATGAAGTGTTGGTTGCCAAAATGGCCTTGCCGTCATTGATTTTTTCCAATTCGGCAAAAAGCTTTTGTTTTACTTCCAAATTTTCGACCACGGCTTCAATTACTAAATCGACTTTCAATTCGCTTACCGCTGTTGCAATGGTTAGCCTTCCGAGGGCTTTTTGCTTGTCTTCTTCTGCTAGTTTTCCCTTGCCGATTGAATTTGTAAAATTTTGTTCGATGGCGGCACGGGCTCGTTCAGAGAGTGTAACATCAATATCAAACAATTTTGTTTCATAACCAGACATTGCACACACCTGCGCAATACCTTGCCCCATTGTGCCGGCTCCAAGTACTGCTACGGTTTTTATTCTTTCCATATTGTTACAAGCCATACGCTTC
The DNA here is from genome assembly GCA_038250265.1 of Cytophagales bacterium. Taxonomy (GTDB): domain Bacteria; phylum Bacteroidota; class Bacteroidia; order Cytophagales; family Cyclobacteriaceae; genus ELB16-189. Next base: position 35,768 of record JBBSCN010000002.1, read on the forward strand.
AGGCTGCAAACCCGGCAGTGCTGATGAACAGCTTGTGGCTTGCGGCACGAGGCCTGTGGCCATCAAATCAAACTACTGCCTTAAACTGTTTTAAAAAGCGAATATCATTCTCAGAAAATAGCCGCAAGTCGTTAATGCTATAGCGCAACATTGTTATTCGCTCGATCCCCATTCCAAAAGCAAATCCGGTGAACTCTTCGGGATCGATACCTCCATTTTTCAACACGTTTGGATGCACCATGCCGGAACCAGCAATTTCGACCCATCCACTGTACTTACAAACATTGCAACCTTTGCCGTGGCAAATCAAACAAGAAATATCAATCTCAGCACTTGGCTCCGTGAAGGGAAAGAAAGACGGGCGCAACCGAATTTTGGTGTCTTGACCGAACATTTCCTTTGCAAAGTGGTATAGCGTCTGCTTTAAATCTGCGAAGCCAACATTTTTGTCGATATACAAACCCTCCACTTGATGAAAGAAACAATGGGCACGAGCTGAAATTGCTTCGTTTCGATACACACGCCCCGGCATGATGGAGCGGATGGGCGGCTTTTGATTTTTCATCAAACGCACCTGTACGTTGGATGTGTGGGTGCGCAGCAGCACATCTGGATTACCACCTCCTTCAGCGCGCGTAGGTTTTTCAACAAAGAAGGTATCTTGCATTTCGCGAGCGGGGTGATTTTCAGCAAAATTTAATGCTGTGAAGTTGTGCCAGTCGTCTTCTATCTCGGGCCCATCCGAAACATTAAAACCTAGCCGTTCAAAAATTTCAATGATGCGGTAGCGCGTTAAGTTTAATGGATGAAGGTTGCCGGTTTTGTTGGGAATGACGGGTAATGATAAATCGATTTGTTCAGTAGCGTCTGCAGAATTGGACTCAAGAGTTTCTTGCATCAACTTGAACTTTCCTTCAGCCAATTGCTTGAGGTCATTCAATACCTTTCCTAGTTTCTTTTTTTCTTCTACCGATGCTGACTTTAGGTCATCAAACAGCGAGGATACCTCTCCTTTTTTGCTGATGAATTTCATCCTGAAGTTTTCTAGGTCAACTTTGGTTTTGACTAGAAATCCAGTTACCTCTCTTTCAATTTCCTTGACTCTTTCTTCCATCCTTTTAGTTGGCCTTTTCTAGTTGCGCTCTCTTAACGATGAAATTGATCGCCAAGCAAATTGCAATAATAATGGGTAAAATTAGCTTATCTGACTGACTTCTAAGCAACCACGCGAGGAGTATAAACCCGATATTAATCAAACCTAAAACGATAACCGACTTGGCATGTGAGTACCCCAGGTTTAAAAATTGGTGATGGAGATGATTTCTATCTGCTTTAAAGGGCGATTGGAATTTGCGCAGTCGTAAAATGATTACCCGCAGGGTATCAAAAACCGGAATGATCACCACCGCGAGGGCAGTAGAAATAGAAGCCTGAAATTTAGAAGAATGCCCGCTGGGTAGTTCATAATTTTGGTTAATAAATTCGATGGCCATAAAAGAAAGCAGAAAGCCAATCATGAGTGCGCCTGTATCTCCCATAAATATCTTGGAGGGCTGCCAATTAAAAAAGAGGAAAGCAAAAAGGGCTCCCGCAAACGTCATGGCAATTAAACTCAGAGGAGTTTTTCCGATGGAATAAAACCACAGTCCAAAGAAAATGAGTGCAATAATTCCGATGGTTCCTGCTAGGCCATCTAATCCATCAATGAGATTGTAGGCATTGGTCAAGATTACCAATGTAAAAACACTGAGAACCCAAATCAACCAAAGTGGCACAAAAGGCAGGTCCACTATTCCATAGGTAGACCGGAGGGTTACCTGATTTAAAAAAACCAACAAGAAAACGGGTAGGAACTGGCTGTACAATTTTTGCTTAGGTGTAAGAGCAAGCACATCATCGCGAAGGCCGATGATAAACATAAGCGCCAAAGAAATGAAAAAGTATTTGCCATCCATCCAGTCTTTCAACGAGAGCGACATTAGCAGTGCGAAAATGGAGCCGAGAAAAATAGCTATGCCACCCAATGACGGTGTAAAGTCGGGATGAATCTTGTGGTCTCCGGGTGAGTCATACAATTTCCACTGCCTCAAAATTTTGATTAATACCGGAAAGAATAGGAACGCTATTAGAAATGAGATGGCGGTATAGAGGAATAAGCGAATGATAACAGAGAGTTTTAAAGATTAATAGGCTTTTTCGCTGCCTTTAAATAAGTGAAAAATGGTTTGGACTATTATTTTAACATCGAAAGCAAGCGACCAGTTTTCAATATAAAAAACATCTAACCGAAAACGACCTTTCATGTCGTGAAGTTTTTGGGTTTCGCCACGATAGCCTTTTACTTGAGCCAACCCTGTGATTCCTGGCTTTACGGAATGCCGTGACATGAATTTTCTAATTCGCTCGGAAAATACCTCGTTTAATACAAGTGGATGAGGCCTTGGCCCAATGATTGACATGTCCCCGATCAACACATTAATAAATTGTGGTAGTTCATCCAAGCTAGTTCTGCGCAACAGGCTGCCTACTCTTGTTATGCGGGAATCATTACGAGTGGCTTGAATAGTATCTGCCAACGGATTTACTTGCATAGTTCTAAATTTTAAGCAATGAAATTTAAGATTATTTCGTCCAGCTCTGATTTGTTTAAAAAATACTGGTCCACGGGAATCAATCTTAATCATCAAGGATATAATGGCAAAAAGCCACCAGCCAATTAGCATGAGAAAGGTTGCTGCAAACAAAATATCAAAAACTCTTTTGAGCAATTTGTTTCTCTTATCATCCAATGGTAGTGAGGTGACACTTAGGATGGGTATATTATCGTATCTCTCTAACTTAACCCCTTTTAAAGAAAAGGCACGAAACTCATTCAACACTTTTACTTTAATGAATTTATCTTCACTCCAATCGATCACCTCTCGTACTTGTTGGTACGATACGTACGGGACGCAACAGTAGACCTCATCTATTTTATTTTTAATCACATGATTAAAAAAGTCTTCGATGCCACCAATCTTTTTTCCACTTTTCGCTTCATAATCAAAGAAACCGGAAACCTCAAATCCGTACTGAGGGTTTCGTTGGAAAAAGCGCTGCAGCTGTATTGCCAATGACCCATAGCCTAATATGGCTACACGTTGAACATTTTTTCCTTTGCTTCGATACCACCTAAGAAGGCTTACTAACAGAAGTCGCCAGTGTAATACCAAGACTAAAAAAACAGCGTAGACAATGGCTAAGCTCCACCAATGCACTTGCTTTACTTGCATCAAGTAAAGAATAGTAGAAGTAATTAAAAAATGTTGAAAAACAGCAAAGGTAATTTCACTTGCTACTTGCCGCAACTTAACTATTCGGAATATCTTGTAAGGATTGGAATAGAACAAAACAACAAGCCACGTTACGTTGGTCAATATCAAAAACAAAAACCAAGACTGGTCAACCGGATGAATAATAAGGTGCCCTATAAAATACAGAATCAAGTAAAGGGCGTTGAGGAAAACGACATCTCCAGCAAAAATGATCAACTTAACCGTACGTGAAAATCCACTCTCTTGCATTGCGGGACGAAATTAGCAAACAAGTTGGATATTTGAGTAGGTAGATTAACAAATACAGCTAACCTAAAATCTCCAAAAATAATTGTTCGTGCTGTGCGACTACCAGTTCCCAGTTATACACTTCTTTAATTTTAGAAAAATTTTTCTCTTGGAAATTTTGATAGTGGGCAGCTCTCAATTCACTCGCTCTTTGTAACAAGGCTGAAACATCTGATGAATTGGTGAAATAAAACGCATGTTCGTTTAAAACACTTTTATTAAAACAGTTATTGTGTGCCCATATAAAAGATTTAGATGCCATTGCTTCAAGTAAAGAAGGATTTGTTCCTCCAACTGAATGACCGTGAAAATACGCCTTAGAAAAATATCGAATTGAATCTAGTATACTCTTCTGGTAAATCCCACCTACAAAGCGAATCAAATCACTTCCATACTTACTATTCAAATATTGACCAAACTTTGTTTTGTGGTTGCCAACTACTATAAATGGATATTGAATTTTTGATTGTTGATGCCCCTCAAGAATTACCTCAATATTGTTTTCAGGCTCAAGGCGAGCCACTAACATAAAATAGCATCTTTGCTTAAGCGAATAGTTAACCAAACAAGTCTCATCAAAGTTTGTAACTGGGTCGGCCCCGTACGGAAGGAAGAATGAGTCTTTATTAAACTTGTCTTTCAAGTATTCTTGAATACCAATATTATCGGCTATCAAAAAAGGAGATTCATTTACCGCAATCTTTTCAAGCTTTTCAATTAAGTATTGGACGCCTTTATTCCATTTAGATCTCTTCCATTCTAACCCATCCATATTAGTTATAACCACAGGTCTTTTTAAAGACTTAACGTTAAGAAATCTTAGGGACAAGGCCACGCTATGATAACCTGCCTCATAGAGCACATCAAAATCTCTCTTCAAGGCATCTTGAAGGCATAAATGATCATATATTATATTTGCCGCCCCACCAATGAGTTTTTCGGGGCTATATATTCTCGTTATTTTAACACCCTTATAACTGGTTTCTTTATAATTATGGAAACTTGGATTATACACTGTCACAGAATGACCACGTTCAACCAACCGGGTTGATATGTACTCTGCAAACTGTTCGTACCCTCCATAGTCATTTGGAATTCCTTTGGTACCAAGAATGGCTATTTTCATTTAAGTCAATTTTTATTTAGCAATTGAAAGAGAAGAATAGTGCTACCTTTGAATCAACAATCTAGCCTTCAACAAACGTGATACTTATCAACTCACAAAGCAAAATTACTAAAAGTATATTTACTTGGTTAATCTGTTTAGCCTACGCAGGGCTTTTTTTCCCAATCGGTATTAGTAACATTACTCTGATTACTTTATTTTTATTTTGCTTACTTCAATTTAAGGCAAGCGAAGTATTTAAAACGATTGAAGAAAGTCCTTTTGCCAAACTATTTATTGGCATGTACTCGTTTCTGATTATTGGATTACTTTATACGAGCAATCTTAAAATAGGTCTCTTTATGTTGGAAAAGAAAATTTGCTTTCTTCTGTTTCCTTTTTTGGTATTGCCTTTAGTTAAAAATATAAATAGGGCAGTAGTGATGAAAAAACTCGGAATTATTACAATAGTTAGTAGTCTGCTGTTACTTTGTATTGCTATTTACAGAAAATTTGTGTTGAATGACGAGAATGCTTTCTTTTTTGATAGCGGTGAAGGCTTCGAAGGTTTCTCACCCATTCATTACGTCTATTATGCCATGTACTTTGGGTGTGGATCATTAATTTTTATTGACAGTTATTTTCAGCAGCTATTAAATAGGAGAAAGGGATGGATGATTTTGATGATTTTGTTTGGGTATTGCCTAAGTGTAATGACCTTAGTGGCCTCAAAGACTGGAATTGGTGCTTTTTTAATTGCTTCTATCTCGTTACTTTTTTTCAAGTTGCAGGATAGGAGGGCATTTATCGTTTCGCTTTTGTTAATAGGCCTAATGTCTAGCACATTCCTTTTTTTAAATAAAACAACAAGAAACCGCTTTGAAGGATTGACAAACCATATTGGTATGGTAACCGAACAAGAAGGAATTAAAGACACAAAATTCAACGGTCTTAATATGCGGCTGATGTTTTGGAAAATACAAGTATCACATTCCTGGAAAGATAACACCGTGTTATTTGGGCAGGGTACTGGGGATAATCAAGATTATATTGATTCACTTTATAAACTGCCACAATACAGCATGTTTGGTTATGTCGGATGGGATAGCCATAACCAGTGGGTTTACACCTTTGTGCAAATTGGGTTGGTTGGGGTTATCTTAATGGCAATTTTATTTTTTGTCTATTTTAGAAAAGCAATAATACAAAAGGACACGATGCTTCTCTGTTTTTTACTAATCACTCTCGGCTTCAGCCTCACTGAGTCAATTTTAGAATCAAATAAAGGAATTGTATTTTTTGCGCTATTCATGACACTATTTTCTTCTTCGAGAAGGCTTAAAAATCCTCCCCATTGAAAGAGTTAAATTTGTCGGGTGTTCAATTTTTTAAAAATTATTTGAAATTCCTGAGCTGATTTTTCCCAAGTAAATAATGAGGCGTGACTCAAGCCATCTTTTATCTTTTTTCTATATAGCGAACCATCTTCCAATAGCGAATTAATCGCCAGTATCATTTCGCCTGGCTTTTGAGGCGAAACATATACGGCTGCATCTCCACATATCTCGGGTAGACTAGTAGAGTTAGACGAAATGACTGGTATACCTGATGCCATTGCTTCCAGCGGAGGAAGGCCAAATCCTTCGGCAAAAGAGGGGAAACAAAAGATTGTCGCTAACGAATATATTATAGGTAATTCATCTTCTTCTGTCCAACCTGTAAAGCTGATTCGGTGTAGGCATTTTACTTTTTGAGCCAACTGTTTATAGTTTGCGTGCTTCCAATCCTCTTTTCCTGCAATCACCAAAGGAATATACTTATCATTTATTTGCGGGATAGTCTTGATCAGTAGTTCTATATTCTTACGCGCGTTTAATCGGCCAACATAAAGCAAAAATCTATCTGGTAATTGATATTTCTCTTTCACTTTCTTAACCATTAACTGATCATGACTCTTTAGTGGTTTAAAATTATTATTGATCCCAATGTGAACTGGGTATATTTTGTCTGGCTGAGAAAATTTGTAGTACACAAGTCGCTTCTTTTCTTCATTGGATAATGTAACAACTGCCTGTGCGTAGTAAGTCAAATGCTTGATAAAAAAAAAGTAAAGCCTCTCTTTAGTGGTAAAGAATTCAGGAAAAGATTTGAAAAGCACGTCAAAAATATAGGCTACCTTCTTTCCACGATAAAAAGGAGAAACAAAATTTTGAAAAATTAAGATATCCAACTTAAAGGACTTAGCTCGTATGGGTAATAGAAATAAATTAGATAATAAATTATTACCCGCCCATAAATACACAAGAGTAACATTGTCTCGTTTCATTTTGCCGATATTTTTATGCCGGAATTTCCGATCCAAAAAAACAACGTATTCATTTACTTTATCATATTCGAGTAGTGCCTGTACAAGACTTTGAATAACTCTAACTCCACTTGGGGGACCGCTATAATACCATTTGGCATCAATTCCTATTTTCATTTGGCCACGCTGTTAAGTTGTTTACTGTAATATTTTAATATTGACAAATTAATCGCCCAAAATACAAAGGGGAATGAGATCCACACAACCGAGGAGGCCTGCGACCCAACCAATATTACAATGTTGCCTCCAATAAAGCCCAGAACAATACTTCTCTCTAAAGAAGGAGGTAGTTTTCTAAACATTCGGTAATTGAGATGCAACAAAAAGAAAAAGAAACAAACCCAGCCTAATAACCCAAGCAATCCAGAATCGTGCAAGGCTTGAATGAATAGACCATTTAACCAACCGATGGGTCCTGCTGTACCCGTGATTTCAGAAGTATGCGGGTTAATAAAAACATTGTTTGCCGAAAAAATTCCATTGCCAATGAGTGGACTTTTTATAAATCCATCAAAACCCTCCTGTATGGCTACTAGCCTAGGAATGGCTGTCCCAGAAGACAGATCAAACATTCCAATGCCAAGTTTATATGAAATTGCAAGCTTAAAGCTATTTTCATCTGGAAGAATAATAATTAGTAATGCAAGCAAGATTCCAAAGAGAGCGCCATATTGAAATGTCCTGACGACTACACGAGCCTTCTTTGAGATAAAAGCCATGGTAATTACTCCGATTGAAAAGCCCAAAAATGCAGATCTTGTATAGGAGAAGATTAATGTCAATCCAAGCAAGGTTATCACTCCAACTATTCTATTGGTTTTGTCCCACGTTAAATAGATTGCCAAGTATATAGATAAAACCGAGGCCGTAATAATTCCAAATAGATTTGGTTCAATTGAAAATGATCGTATAGAAGGTATTGGTTTCGTTATAGAGGCAATATTAAATTGACTAATGTGATCGTACGTTGCCCCAATATTTCCTTGATTTGTGACAATCGCGATCACAAGACTAAAGACACCAATATAAGCAGAAGCAGAAGCCGAGTTTATCAATATCTTTACTAATCGATTTGCTTCAATGGATGTAAAAATCCAACTGCTCATTAAATACAAGAAGATAAAAGATGAGAAATTAACAGCACCGGTTATTGATCTTACAGGGAAACCTGAATAAAGTAAAGTTGACACGATTGATACAAACCAAATAAAATACAGGAAAATGGAAGCATTATCAGTTTGAATGGGAAATATTTTGGCCGATTTTTTGTGCAATGCAATTGCAAATCCGAATATAATAGGCATAAATAAGTGTGTTACGCTTATGCCGATGAAACCAATTTCCAGTCTTATTGCAGAACAGAATGAACTAAATACTAAAATGCCTACAAAAATTTCCTTTAGAGGCCATCTCCAACTCATTATTTATGTCGTTTGTTTAATTGCAATCTATGATAAATACTTAAGAACAAGATAGAACTTTACCCTATTTAGGTCAAAAAAAATATCAACTCTATAGCTCGTTATAAAATCTATTTATCAAGATTAGCAAAAAAAATGTTTCTACTTTTGTTTCATTCGAAATAGCAGGATTGAATTTTGAAATATGCAAAGAGGATTAAAAATTGGGATCAGCTTTCTTAGGAATATTGGAGTAGTATTGATTGATTCTCTTTTGAAACTTGCTTTGCTAGCAACCCAACCAAAATCGCATATAATTGGTATTGTTCGATTGGATGATATTGGTGATTTTGTTACTTGGCTGAAGTGCGCAGAGCAAATTCGAAACCACTATTCAGAAAATCAAATCATACTGATTGCAAACAAATCTTGGGTAAAACTCGCCCAAGTATTGCCCTACTGGAATGAGGTAATCTCAATCGATGTCCAATCATTTAAATGGAATTTTTCTTATCGATGGAAGATATATAGACAAATTAGAGCCTTGCACTTAGAAACCATCATCCAACCAACGCACATATGTTGTTTAGTCATGGGTGATTCAGTTGCTAGACTGTCTGGAGCCAAATATAAGATTGGGTCCGAAGGAGAAGCTACTTCAAGAAAAAGTGGATGGCAAAAAAGAATCGCTAACGGATGGTACACCCAGCTTATACCAGCCTCACCTAATCCGTTAATGATTATCAATCGGAACTTAGAGTTCACCAATTACCTTACAAATTCCAAAAGAGAAATTGAACCTTACGAAATGCCAATTTTGTCTGTTACCAATAGTCCGATAATAAATCAAAATAGATATTTTCTAATATTTCCAGGTTCAAATGGAAAATACAAAATGTGGCCGAAAGAGAAATTTGCCTCTTTGGCGTCTGATTTACAGTTGTTAACTGGATATATTCCAATAATTTGTGGCTCCCTAAACGAAATTGATTTATGCAATTGGATTGCAAATCATTCCAAAAAAGCTGTTAGCATAGCGGGAAAAACCTCGCTCCCTGAAATAGTTGAAATTATTCGCAGTGCAGAATTCGTGATCGGGAATGACAGCGGCTCTATCCATATCGCTGCTACTGTTAATACAGTTTCATTCAGTATTCTTGGTGGTGGGCATTTCGGCCTATTCCTGCCCTACCCAGAGAATTGGAAAAGTGAAAAGCCAAACATCATTAATTACAAAATGCCTTGTTATGGGTGTGGCTGGCGTTGTCACTTTACATCGTCAACGGAAAAACCCTTTCGTTGCATAAGTGACATCTCAGTTGATTTTGCCTTAGAATCAATTCAAAAAGAGTTGATAAGAAAAGGAGTTATTAGTCATCAAACTAATCAAATTAAAAAAGGCTTGTTGTTAGGAGTTCGACCTAAATCTTGACCCTATGCTGTATACCACAAATTAGTGCGATGAGTCAGATTTTTCAGATCTTTACAAGAATTTACTTCTTTGCATATTTCCAAGTCCAGTTCCACATTGTAAGTTTTACTGAAGATTTTAGCAAGAATGTTATAAATTTCTTCTCCTCTAGTTGGCGTTATTTGATTATAGAGCGGCAACGAATATTCGATCAAAAGTTTTGGCTTGTACTCAATCAATGTTTGTTCTGCTCCAATTAAAACCTCCCATTCAAATCCCTCCACGTCAATCTTCATCCTATCAACTTTAGTGGAATTTCCCAAAAGGAAATCATCTAACCTTTTGTTGTGATATTTTGCTCTTTTTTATTTTCATTCATTAAACAAAAATGGAGGTCCCACCCCTATTGGCAGTATCCGAATGAATAGGCACTTTTTTATTTTCATTTCCTATTCCAATGTTAAATGCTTTAATGTTCCCGAATTTATTCTTATCAATGCTCAATAATAACTGATCATCTAGCCGCTCGCTAGGTTCAAAACAAAACACATTTTTGCAAAAAATTACTAGCCTACAATCCATGCTGACCGATGTTAGCGCCTATGTCTAAAAAAGTATCGGTTGGTTCTAGGTTTTACTCTGTTAATTTGAAAAATTTTCGCTCTAACGATCCATTCAAAAAAATGGCGGAATCTACCCAACCATTCATTGAGTTTAAATAGATATTGAATTTAGTCTCCTCAAGATGGAATCCATAAAAACCCTTCTTTGAGAATTTCGCCATCTCAAATATTTCTTAAAGGACATTTTTGCCCAAGAACTTCTTCACTCGTTGAAATGAGACAAAAAAGATTCAGCAAACAATTGGGATGTGGTTTAATAATCAATTCTTTAATAGCTGTTAATAATCCTATCATAATTCTTACAATTTTTTTTAATTACACTCAAACTGTATTCTTGCACCAAATTTACCGTGGCTTCAAATCAAATCACCAATCTCTTGTTCTTTTTTTGGTTAGATTTACGACAATTGCACTCATGGACTTCTACGAATAGTCAATATTTTGAAATTACTCACCCTATTAGTTCTTCGTTTTAAAAGTAAGTTTGTAAGTGTCAACTTTAGAAATTTTCTCCGAATTCTGAGCATTGATTCATTGGTAAAGGTTTCTGGTCTTATCCTTCTTCCTTTGTATTTGAAATTGATGAGTCAGGAGGAGTTTGGATTATATGGCTATCTTTTTGCGATGGTCGGCTATCTTGCTACCCTCTTAAACGGAGGATTTTATTTAGTACAAAGCAAATTGTACTTTTCCTATCTTCCTGCTAAAAGAGGATCAATATTATTTACTATTAATATCATATTGATAAGCGTTCTTTTTGTGACGATTGTAGTGTTAATATTTTTTGATATTGACAAAACTTTCTTTGAATTGCTTTTTAAGCATCCCTTTAATTATACAATATATAGGTTGCCTCTTCTGATAGGTGTATTTACCACAGCCTATGCTTTAATGATTACTCAATTTTTTTTGGCCAGCGGTCTAATAAAGAAGCTTCAACTGTTTAATATTATCCGAAGTGTATTAATTCATACAACCGTGTTGGTAATACTTTATTTGATGCCTAATTTAGAAAGTTCGTATATTCGAATAGCCGGCACTTATTATGTTGAGTTAATTATAACTGCAATTTTCCTTGTATTCTTGTACCGATCAATGACTTTCAGTTTTGATTGGGCTATTGCAAAAAAAGCCGTTTCCCTATCACTTCCGATAACTATTTACATCATATTTAGTCTGGTCATTTTTTTAATTGATCGTTTTTATATTGAGAGGCTGGGGTCAATGAAAGACTTGGCCATTTATAATTTAGCTTGGGTTCTTGCTGGAGTCATTCCCTTTATTAGCAATTCAATTCATAGCATTTGGCTGCCAGAGTTGCTAAAAGAGACAGACCTAAGAATAGTATGGAGTAAGGCGCACTCAATGGGGCTGAAATTACTGTTGGGATTCTCTATCATTTCAATTGGTATACTCGTACTGGTTAAACTTCTCTTAGTTCTCTTGATCATAAACCCAAAATATGAAGAAGTAATTCCAGTGCTGCCGATTGTTTTGTTGGGCTCAATGGTACTTTCCATTTTTCAATTAGTGTTTAATTATTTGCTTTCTATTTCTCGTATCCATGTCCTGGTTTATATCAGTTTCGGTGTAGCAATTGTAGGTGTATTTATTACAAGAGAGCTCGTCCTTAAATGGGGGTTATATGGCGCGGCAGTTTCAATGTTATTAATGAATCTGGGGTTATTAATACCAAGTATCTTATGCTCAATTTATTTCTACAAACGTCAAAACCTAATTTATTCCCATGAAAATAGGAATTGATGCTTTCTGGTATTTTGATGGATATTCTAGTCTACAAAGGGTTACCTATAACTTAATCAACCATCTACTTTTAAACGACCTAAAAAACGAATACGTCTTGTTTATAGATAAGCGATTTGAAAAGACAAAATTTCCGATTGTCCCAAAGGCCAAGGTTCGTTTTTACTATTTGAAAACAGGTAGCCTTCGTTATAACTTATTTTTGAAAATTTTTATTCTCCCCTATTTTTCATATAAAGAAAAAACAGATGTGTTCATTACGCAATATTACCCCTCGCCATTTGGTCGAGGAAAGAGAGTTTCTTTTGTTTATGATATATTATTTGAAAGCTATCCCGAGCTATTTACAAAGCAGGAAAGAGTCCAGCTATGGCCGCAAAAAATGTTTACTAAAATAGCTGATTATGTTATTACAATATCTGAGTCAGAAAAACAACGGCTGGTTAAGTACGGTTATACAAAAAACCCAGAAAACATAACTGTTTTTTCACTTGCTCCGGACGAGCGTTTTAAACCTAAAAGTAGTTTTTCAGATACAGATTTACAGCGTGTTAACACGAAGTACAATCTCCCTGCAGAGTTTTTACTATACGTTGGGTTAATGAGTGGAAGAAAAAATTTAGATAGCCTTCTCTATGCTTTGCCAATGGTTTCTAAACCAATAATTTTAGTTATAACAGGCAACCAACACCCAACTTATTCATCTAATCATTTAAAAATTATTGAAGAACTTCACCTTGAGGGGTACATTCAATTTACGGGCTTTGTAGACGATGAGGATTTAGCTATCATATATTCTTTGGCTAAGGTATTTTGCTTTCCGTCTTTTGCCGAAGGCTTTGGTTTACCACCCCTCGAGGCCTTAGCTGCGGGTATACCCGTAGCTGTTTCTGGTAAAACGTCTCTTCCTGAGGTCTGTGGAGAAGCTGCTGTATATTTTGATCCAAAAAAACCTGTAGAAATTGCCGCTACTATTAATCTTCTTTTAAAAGATGCTCTTTTTTACAAAGCAAAAAAGGCTTTAACCCTGGCACAGGCATCCAAATTTAACTGGGATACTTCGGCCATTAAACTAATTAATTTTTTAGAATCGATTGCCAAAAAATAGAACTATTGACTATTAAACCAACAGCGAGGGAGAAAATAATCTTCAAACTCGAGGGAGTTTGGCCGATCGAGTTGATGTGGGAACTGATTGGAGGACTTTCGATTTTTGATCCGATCCTTCCTTAAAAACGTCATTTCGAGCACTGGAGGTATCTCATAATCTTTAAATATAGCTCGCTTAGCCTTCATAATATTGTTTGGATGGATGTGCACTATTTCAAAATCTCGTAATAACTTCTCGAATGCCTGATTAATAAATGAGAATCCTAATTTTGATAAGATTTGCTCGAGATCATGGAACTCAATTATGATAATCCGAAATTGGCGTAAAATCTTAGGCGCTGTATCCAAGATAACTTTATACTCTGAACCTTCAATATCCATTTGAAGTATCATATCTCGATGAGAAGGAGTTTTTGTGGTGACCCAATTATTTAAAGTCATATACATGTCATTGTTCTCAGATCCGATGAATTTTTTTTCAAAATAGAATAAGTCATGCTTTAATGCTGGGCCATCGACAGAATAATCAGCCATAAAGCATTTAATTCCCCGGTTTGCCATTTCTAATTCAAAATCAGAAGTCACAGATACGCCAGGTGAAAAGCAAGCATCCACTCCCAACAGATCATTCGGGACTAAATAACCTCCATCCAAATCCGTTCCAATTCTAATTAAATCATAATTTGTTTGAATTGGTTTAATTTGCTTAAAAAACCTTTCTAAAGAATCAGCTGCTACACCTCGACTGATAAAAATATTTTGACGTGATAAAATATTTTTAAAAAGGAAAATGAACTTTAGTTTAACGCTTTCAGATAAATTCATTATTAAATTTTTTACGCTTCTTCGGAATAAGCAGATAACTTATAAGTCATTTTTTCTACAACACCCTTCATCGTTGTTTTTGCTTTCCATCCCAATTCGATCTCCGCTTTTCCCGGGTCAGCTCGACTAATCAAAATATCAGAAGGTCGAAGCAGGTCAGCATCTTGTAGAACATGATCTTTCCAGTCTAGGCCGTGAATCAAGAATGCTTCTAAAACAAAATCTTGTAGGGTATTTGTTTGGCCAGTGGCCACAACAAAATCTTGAGGTTTTTCTTGTTGAAGCATCAACCACATAGCTTCAACGTATTCGGGTGCCCAACCCCAGTCTCTGGCAATATCGAGTCTGCCTAATTTTAGTTTTTCATTTGATCCCGCTGCTATTCTTGAAGCTGCTAAAATTATTTTTTTTGTAACAAAACGGGCCGGGCGTAGGGGTGATTCATGATTGAACAAAATTCCTGAGCAAGCAAATAATGAATAGGCATCGCGATAATTATCAATTAACCAATACGCAGAAGCTTTTGCGACTGCATAGGGGCTTTTAGGATGAAACCTTGTACTTTCATTTGCCGCCAAGCCACTCACATCCCCAAAACACTCGCTTGACCCAGCATGATAAAGTCTTACTGGATAATCCAATAGCCGGCATGCCTCAAGCACATTTAAAGTTCCCAATACTGAACTTTGAATTGTTTCGGCTGGCTGTTCAAAAGAGAGACCTACCGATGATTGTCCCGCCAAGTAATAAATTTCGGAAGGTCTTACTTTCTTTAGGGCAACAAATACGCTACGAAAGTCCTCAGGCAACATAGACAAAAGATTAACCTGTTTCTCAATTCCAAGCGATTTCAGATTAAAAAGTGTTCGCCCTTGTACATCTCTAGATGAGCCCCAAACCTCATATCCTTTTTCAATTAATAATTTCGCTAAATAGCTGCCATCTTGACCGGCAACCCCACAAATAAAGGCGACTTTTCTCATTTTTGAATTCGAATTTAGAAATTCAGTACAGAAATTACTTCTTGTAACCCATCCTCTAGTCTGATTGATGCCCTCCATCCTAAAGAATTCAATTTTGAAACATCCGTAAGTTTTCTTGGAGTACCATCAGGCTTGGTTGCATCAAACTCAATATCTCCATCAAAACCAATTAGCTTCTTAACCAATAAGGCTAAGTTCTTGACTGATATTTCGCTGCCACTTCCAATATTGACGAATTGTAGATCAGAATAATTATTCATTAAAAACAGGCAAGCATTCGCCACGTCATCGACATGTAAAAATTCACGCAAAGGGGTTCCCGATCCCCAAACAGCGACTATTGGTTTATTCGCTTCTTTTCCTTCTTTAAATTTTCTAATTAAGGCAGGCACAACATGCGAACTTTTCAAATCATAATTATCATTCGGCCCGTAAAGATTGGTAGGCATGGCACTTATAAAATCGCAGCCGTATTGCCTCCGGTAACTTTCACACAGTTTGATGCCTGCGATTTTCGCAATGGCATAAGGTTCATTCGTTTCTTCCAAATAGCCCGATAGTAGTGACTCTTCTTTTAGCGGCTGTGGTGCTAACTTGGGATAAATGCAGGAGGAGCCTAAGAACAAAAGTTTCTTTACCTGATTAACATAGCTTTGATGAATCACATTGCTTTCGATCATCAAATTCTCATACAAGAAGTCGGCCCTATAAATATTGTTGGCCATGATGCCGCCCACTTTGGCTGCCGCTAAAAAAACGAATTCCGGTTTTTCTGACGCGAAGAATTTTTCGACAGCCGATTGATTCCGTAAGTCAAGTTCGGATGAGGTTTTAAGAATCAAATTCTGGTAACCTTCTTTTTCAAGTTTTCGCACAATGGCAGAGCCTACCATACCCCGATGCCCCGCCACAAAAATTTTTGCTTCCTTATCCATTACTCGTGATATTGAAAAATTTTGTGCCCGCCTTCTTTTAAATAATCGTCTCGTTTAAAGAGTTGAAGGTCGCTCATCACCATGTCATCAATAAGGCTATCTAAGTCGTGCTTCAATTCCCAGTTCAACTCCTTTTTGGCTTTGGTAGGGTCGCCAATCAAAAGCTCTACCTCGGTAGGGCGAAAATATTTTGGGTCTATCTCCATCACCGCATCGCCTACTTTTAGTTTTGTCTCGGCATTTGAAACTTTTGTCACGACTCCTTTTTCTTCAATGCCCGTCCCTCTAAATTCAATAGTGATACCCAGTTTTTGAAACACCTTTAGAATGAAATCACGGACAGAAGTTGTGACCCCCGTTGCAATAACAAAGTCATCAGCCTTGTGGTGTTGCATCATCAGCCACATTGCGTTCACGTAATCTTTGGCATGACCCCAATCGCGTTTGGCGTCTATGTTGCCCATGAAGACCGTCTTTTGCAGCCCCAAAAAAATTCGGCACGCGGCTCTTGTAATTTTTCTGGTTACAAAGGTTTCTCCCCGCAAAGGGGATTCGTGATTAAACAAGATGCCGTTGCTGGCAAAAATGTTATACGCTTCGCGGTAGTTTACCGTAATCCAATAGCTATATAATTTAGCGACTGCGTAGGGCGAGCGGGGATAAAACGGTGTGGTCTCACTCTGAGGGACGGCCTGCACTAATCCATACAGTTCAGAAGTAGAAGCTTGGTAAAAACGCGTGTTATTTTGTAGGCCTAGTATTCGAATCGCTTCCAAAATTCGGAGTGCCCCGATTCCATCGGCATTGGCAGTGTATTCTGGCATGTCAAAGCTAACTTTCACATGAGACATGGCACCTAAATTATAGATTTCATCTGGCTGCACTTCTTGTATGATCCGAATTACATTGACAGAATCCGTTAAGTCGCCATAGTGAAGTTTGAGTTTTACTTTTTCTTCGTGGGGATCTTGATACAGGTGATCGATCCGATCGGTATTAAATAACGAACTTCTTCTTTTTAATCCGTGAACCTCATAGCCCTTGGACAACAACAATTCAGCTAAGTAGGCGCCATCTTGTCCAGTAATACCGGTTATTAGTGCTCGTTTTGCCATATCAAAAATTAAAATGTTTTACTGAAAAAATATTTACTTAGATAAATACCAGCCAATGGTTTTTTGAATGCCCGTGTCAAAAACCTCCTCCGCCTTCCAACCTAGTTCTTTTTCAATCTTAGTCGCATCAATCGCATATCGTTTGTCATGACCTGCTCGGTCTTTTACAAACGTGATTAATTCTAAATACGACTTACCGTTCGCCCGTGGTTTTTGGTGGTCTAGTAAAGAACAAATTTTATCTGCAATCCGGTTGTTGTTTCGCTCGTTTCTGCCGCCCACATTATAGGTTTCCCCCGCACGGCCTTTTTGGTAAGCTAGTGATATCCCTCTGCAGTGATCCAGCACATACAGCCAATCACGAATATTTTTGCCGTCTCCATAAATGGGGATAGGTTGTTCGGCCAAGGCTTTTCTTATGATAGTTGGAATTAATTTCTCTTTGTGCTGCTTAGGGCCGTAATTATTGGAACAATTGGTAGTTACTACATTTAATCCATACGTATGGAAATAGCTTCTCACCAACATATCGCTGCTCGCCTTTGACGCAGAGTATGGACTATTGGGTGCATACGGAGTTGTTTCCGTAAAGAGACCTTCTTCGCCTAGCGTTCCGTAGACTTCATCGGTGGAAATATGTAAAAATCGGTTAGATTCCATTCCACTTTTAACTTTAAAAGGCTCGTCCATCCAAGTTTTCCTAGCGACATCTAGTAACGTAAATGTTCCAAAAACATTGGTGCGAATAAATGCTTCCGGTCCTTCAATGGAATTGTCTACGTGCGATTCTGCTGCAAAGTGAATCACCCCCGAAAATTTATAGTTGGAAAACAATCCTTCTACAAACTCCCGGTCACAGATATCACCCTTTTCAAATACGTATCGTTCATTACCTTGTACTTCTTTTAGGTTTAGTAAATCACCTGCATAAGTAAGCAGATCCAAGTTTATAATTTTGTAGTCGGTATAGTGTTCCAGAAAATGCACGATGAAATTAGATCCAATAAAGCCTGCTCCACCGGTAACCAATAAGTTCTTCATGTATTCTTAAAAATTAAAACTTGCTTTTTCTAAAGTAGGATGATTTATATCTCGGCCCGACAAAATTAACTCTGAAGCGGACATACCCCAATCAATTTTTAAAGCCGGGTCATTATACATGATGCCACCTTCTGCCTCGGGATGATAAAATTCATCACATTTATATAAAATCTCTGCTGTTTCGCTCAGGACGAGAAACCCATGCGCAAAGCCCTTGGGTACCAACAACTGCTTTCTGTTTTCTGAAGAAAGTTTAATGCAATATGCCCTTCCAAAGGTTGATTTATTTTTTCTTAAATCAACCACTACATCTAAAATCTCTCCAGACAATACCCGTATCAATTTAGTTTGTGCATGTGGTGCATTTTGAAAATGCAATCCCCTCAATACTCCTTTTTGTGACTTCGATTGATTGTCTTGAACAAAAAGAATGTCAATGCCCTGTAGTTCCAAATCATTGTAGTGATACGATTCCATAAAGTAGCCGCGGGCATCTTCCATCACCTTTGGTTCTAAAATCACCATGTCATCAAATCCTGTTTGAATCACGTTCATTACACCGACTTGATTATTTTTTCATTCGCCACCTTGATCAAATATTGACCGTACTGATTTTTCGAAAGTGGCTTGGCCAATTCCAATAACTGTTCTTTGGTGATATATCCTTTACGAAAAGAAATTTCTTCCAAACAAGCAATCTTTAATCCTTGTCTCTCCTCAATAGATTCTACGAAAGTAGATGCGCGAATTAGGGATTCGTGCGTGCCGGTATCTAACCAAGCCATGCCTCTGCCTAATAATTTTACTTGTAATGACCCTTCTTCTAAATATAATTTGTTCAAGTCAGTAATTTCGAGCTCTCCTCGGTGTGAAGGTTTAACGGTTTTAGCTTTTTGAACTACGGTATTATCGTAAAAATACAAACCCGTTACCGCATAATTGGATTTGGGGTCTTTTGGTTTTTCTTCTATTGACAAAACCTTCCCCGCCTCATCGAAATCTACAACTCCATAACGATGGGGGTCATTTACATAATAGCCAAACACAACCGAACCTTTCGTGATCTTACTGGCCAGCTCTAGTTGAGAAGAAAAATTGTAACCGTAAAAAATGTTATCTCCCAACACTAAACAAGCGGAATCGTTACCTAAAAAAGATTCACCGATCAAAAATGCTTGCGCCAACCCATCAGGCGAAGGTTGGGCGCGGTATTCTAGTGTTATGCCAAGTTCTGATCCATCGCCCAATAGGCTTTTAAAAAGAGGAAGATCATGGGGGGTGGATATAATCAGGATTTCTCGGATGTTAGCGAGCATCA
>JBBSCN010000003.1:0-46352 GCA_038250265.1 Cytophagales bacterium
GGCAAAATTGAGATAAAGGAAATCCCGACCCCATCACTTAGTGAAGGAAAGGCATTGGTGAAGATCAAAGCAGCCGCGCTGAATAGGAGAGACGATTGGATTCGCGAAGGGAAATATCCAAATATTAAGTTTGGCGGCACGCTGGGCTCAGATGGAGCTGGAGTGGTAGAAGCCGTATTCAACCCCACCGATCAGCATTGGGCAGGTAAGGAGGTAGTAATTAATCCCAACATCGATTGGGGACCAGATCCCGAAGTACAATCAACTAAGTATACCATCATCGGTATGCCCGTGAGCGGAACATTTGCAGAGTATGTTGCTGTGCCTATTGACCGTCTTCATGCTAAGCCGGCACATTTAGATTTTCTTCAGGCGGCCGCTTTGCCATTGGGTGGGTTAACCGCCTACCGGGCGCTTTTTAAAAAAGGCGGATTGCGTGCCGGGCAAAATGTGCTGATCTCTGGTTTTGGCGGGGGAGTAGCTCAGTTTGCTTTTCTATTTGCGAAAGCAATTGGCGCAAATGTGTACGTAACATCCGGCAGTGATGAAAAAATAGAGAAAGCTTTGCGACTCGGTGCGAAAGGAGCTTATAACTATAAAAAGCAGAATAATTTTGAAGACCTGTGGAAAACCAAGGGAGGTTTTGATTTAATAATCGATAGTGCGGGTGGCGATCAATTGAATAATTTCATCAAAGTGCTGAGGCCGCTAGGAAAAATCGTTTTTTATGGTGCAACGAATGGCCTCCCTGCAAAGATTGATTTGTACAAGATGTTCTGGAATCAACTCTCCCTCATTGGCACAACCATGGGCAACGACCAAGAGTTTACTGAAATGGTTGCCTATGTTGAAAAATACCAGATACTCCCGATAGTTGATTCCATCCGGCCATTCTCAAAAATAATAGAATCTTTTCCTGATATAACCCGACCAAACAAGGTGGGGAAGATTGTATTTCAGTTTTAGCGGTAAACCTCCGATTACTTTTTGATCACCTTTTGATCTCGGGTGGTCTATGCCACCAAAGCGGCCTCTACCTTTACCTGATAACCGAGCGATTCCATCAATTGCTCGCAATCTTCCCATAACAGACCAAAGGAGGCACCATCCGCAGTACCCAGTCTGCCTAGTGTATTTCGCACTGGCACTTCAAAGCCCGTTTCAAAGCCACCTTCCATAATGCTTTTTTCAGCCCATTCAATCAGTTCACTTATGCTAATGTTGTGCTTCATATAAGCTAAGAGTTGCGCTGCTACTATTTTTCGTGTAATCATATTATTCAATTTTTTTATGCCCTTTGTCGATCGGAAACTTCTCATGTATTTCGGTTAATACTCCATTTGAATTATAAATTTCTTGTTTGAAAGAGATAGTTATTTCATTCAAATCTACTTCTTTGATTAGCGAGCTTTGCCACCGCTTCGTCCCACTACATCAAACCAATATTTTCTTTCGCCACTAGATAGCTCTTCCCAATTACCAAAGTCCTTTTCGTTTTGCGTTCGTTGGGCGGAAATATTCACTTATCAAATTAAACTAAAATATTGAGGGCAGAAATAAAAAGGGTTGCTAAAGCTTGACGTTTTAGTTTTTTAAAATTCATAAAACATTGATTTTCAATTATTTAAATACAGTAAGCTTGCTCTAATTTAAAACTAAAATATTTAGTATTATCAACTAAATTATTTAGTAAAATGCTAACTTTGTGCAAAATTATCTCTGTGATCGTTAGCAAGAAAGTCGATGTAATCTCACGGCTGCAAATGGATATTCTCCGTTTGCAGGGACTCAATTCGTTGAGCGGAAAAGCCGTCAGCATCGGGTTGGGGGAGATTGAAAACGCTTTTCCAAACGCCTCTTTTCCGTTGGGTGCAGTACATGAATTTTTATCTGCTCATGCAGAAAATATTAGTTCTACCAATGGCTTTGTTGCAGGGCTATTGTCATCATTGATGGGAAGCCATGGAGCAGCATTGTGGATCAGCTCATCACGAAAAGTTTTTCCGCCTGCTCTCAAAAGTTTTGGCATCGAGCCAGACCGTATCATCTTCATTGATCTGCAAAAAGAAAAGGAAGTGATGTGGGCAATGGATGAAGCCTTAAAATGCAGCGCACTATCAGTAGTAGTAGGAGAAATGTCAGAAATCAGTTTCACATCCTCTAGGCGTCTTCAGTTGGCCGTTGAGAAAAGTCACGTAACGGGTTTTATTCTTCGTAATCAGTATCGTAATCTGACTACCACCGCATGTGTCTCTCGTTGGAAGATCACATCACTGCCGAGCGAATCCGTTGACGGCCTTCCCGGCATTGGCTATCCGAGATGGAGAGTAGAACTATCCAGAGTAAGAAATGGAAAACCAGGCGTGTGGGAAGTTGCGTGGATAAATGGAAGATTCGTATACGTTTCAAAACTTTCATCAGCTCTATTGATAGGAGATGCCTTGACAATGGGGCAACGAAAGACGGGGTGAAATGGAAAGGCGTTTTGTTTCTATTTGGTTCCGTCACCTGAGTACGGACTGGTTCAGTCTCCACCGGCCACAACTGCGAAATGTACCTTTTGTATTACGGACTCCTTCGCACGGAAGAATGATCATCACCGCTACCAATCAGCTAGCAGAGACGAAAGGCATAAGTACGGGAACAGTATTGGCTGACGCAAGGGCGATGATACCCGAGCTACAGGTAATGGACGATAAGCCAGGCCTTATCGAAAAATTATTAAAGCGATTGGCCGAATGGTGCATTCGTTTTACACCTGTGGTAGCAGCGGATTCGCCTGACGGCCTTTTGTTGGATGCAACAGGTTGCTCACACCTTTGGGGTGGAGATGCATCTTATCTGAAAGAGATTGCCAAAAGATTAACAAGCCGCGGCTACGATGTACGTGTGGCAATGGCCGATACAATTGGTGTGGCGTGGGGTGTTGCCCGATATGGAAAAGAACGTTTTGACATTGCAACGGGCATGCACATAGAAGCATTAATGAATTTACCACCGGAAGCACTCCGCTTAGAAGCAGACACCGTTGAGCGTTTGCACAAACTAGGTCTTCATCAGGTCAAGCAGTTTATTGGCATGCCACGCCAGTCATTAAGAAGACGTTTTGGATCGCATTTTATAATGCGGTTGGATGTCGCACTTGGTCAAGAAATAGAAGTGCTTGAGCCGATACAACCTATTGAGCCGTACCAAGAACGATTGCCGTGCCTAGAGCCAATTGTTACCGCTACCGGTATTGAGATTGCCCTTCGGCAGTTATTGGAAACTTTGTGCCTTCGCTTGCAGCAAGAACAAAAGGGACTTCGCACGGCTCTCTTCAAAGGATATCGTGTAGATGGAAAAGTGGAACAAATTACAATTGGTACGAACCGTGCATCGCACAGTGTCAATCATCTTTTTAAATTATTCGAAAATAAAATCCAAACAATCGAACCTGCATTGGGCATTGAGTTATTCATTCTCGAAGCTTCGAAAATAGAAGACCATTTGCCGCAGCAAGAAAAAATGTGGGGTGAATCCAATGGATTGGAAGATGCACGTCTATCTGAACTGATTGATCGACTGGCAAGCAAGGTAGGAATGCAATCCATCCACCGGTATGTGCCCGATGAACATTACTGGCCGGAGCGGTCGTTCAAGCAAGGTTTATCACTTCACGAAAAGTTGACCACTCCTTGGCGCACAGATAAACCACGGCCACTTCGACTATTGCCAACACCCGAAGCAATAGAAGTAACTGCGCCCATACCCGATTATCCGCCTATGTTATTTCGCCATCAGGGAAAAGTGCATCCGATCGTAAAAGCAGATGGCCCCGAACGCATCGAACAGGAGTGGTGGCTACAACAAGGCCAACATCGCGACTACTATCGCGTGGAAGATGAAGAAGGAAATCGCTATTGGTTATTTCGATTGGGTCATTACCATGACAAAACATACCAATGGTTTCTGCATGGCTATTTTGCATGATTCATTTGGAATTAAAATTGCGTGGAATTAATTGGATTGCTTTAGCTATCTGAATCCTTTTCTACAAATATCAGACTGAGCCTGTCGAAGTCATTTTGAAAAACCTAGTTATAATGTTTCGACACGCTCAACATGACATAGTTTTTTGGATATTGAATTTGAAATATTGAAAGGCAAATGAATTACTTTGAACTACAAGTTACCTTGTCATACTGAGCCTGTCGAAGTCATTTCGAAAAACCTAGTTATAATGTTTCGACACGCTCAACATGACATAGTTTTTTGGATATTGAATTTGAAATATTGAAAGGCAAATGAATTACTCCGAACTACAAGTTACCTCCAACTTCAGTTTTCTTCGCGGGGCATCACACCCAGAAGAAATGGTGGAGCAAGCAGCAGCACTCGGCTATACGGCCATTGCCATCACCGATAGAAATACGCTGGCGGGAATTGTACGGGCGCATGTGGCGGCAAAGAAATTCAAGATAAAATTTATTCCTGCCTGCCGTGTTGATTTGATCGATGGCCCTAGCTTATTAGCTTTTCCTACCGATGTTCGCGCGTATGCGAAACTATCTAACCTACTTACCGTTGGAAACTTACGCACCGAAAAAGGAAAATGCGAATTATATAAAGCAGATGTCTATCAATATGCCAATGGAATTTTGTGGACAGTTGTTCCTCCCGATTCGCTGAGCGAAACGTTTGAGTTGGATGCCGCTTTTATAAAACACGTGATTGAATACCGTAAAAACCTTGGTGACGATTTGTCCATTGCGGCCACACGGCTATACGATGGCGCTGATGCCAAGCGGCTGCACCGGATTTTTGAATTGGGAAAAGAGTTACGAATACCAATAGTCGCAACGAACGATGTACACTATCACCTATCGCAGCGAAGGGAATTACAAGACGTTGTTACCTGTGTACGTGAAAAGTGCACCATCCACACCGCGGGCTTTCGGTTGCATGCCAATGCCGAACGTTACCTAAAACCCATTGAAGAAATGCATCGCCTGTTCAGGCAACACCCCGAAGCGGTTCGACAAACACAATTGATTGCTGATGCCTGCAATTTTTCATTGGATGAATTAAAATATCAGTATCCGAAAGAAATCACCAGCGAAGGGCGAACACCACAACAAGAACTTATTTTCTTAACATGGCAGGGAGCGCACGATCGCTTTGGCAAAAGCGTTCCTGAAAAAGTAAAAAATACAATTGAATACGAGTTAAAGTTTATCGATGAGATGAACTATGCAGAATATTTTCTTACCGTGTACGACATCGTCCGTTACGCGCGCAAGCTAAAAATTCTTTGCCAGGGCAGGGGGTCGGCTGCCAACTCTGCGGTGTGCTATTGTTTGGGTATCACTTCCGTGGATCCCTCTAAGTTTGATTTACTATTCGAGCGATTCATTAGCTCTGCTCGCAATGAGCCCCCCGACATTGATGTAGACTTTGAACATGAGAGACGGGAAGAAGTGATGCAATACATTTATCAGAAATACGGGAGAGACAGAGCCGGTATTGTGGCCACGGTTACGCAATTGCATCACAAAGGCGCGATACGCGATGTTGGCAAGGCCATGGGCCTATCTGTCGACACAATCACCCGATTAGCTGGATTGATCTGGAGTTTTTCGGAAGATGGGTTTGATCGCGATCGCATTTTATCGCAAGGTATCAACCCCGATGATCCAACTATTCGAAAAGTGCTGGAACTCACAGAACAATTGATGGGCTTTCCAAGACAACTGGGTCAACACACGGGTGGCTTTGTGATCACGCAGGGAAAACTTTCTGACTTGTGCCCGATACTCAACGCACGTATGGAAGACCGCACTAATATCGAATGGAACAAAGATGATATTGACGCACTTGGATTTTTAAAAATAGATGTGTTGGCATTGGGCATGCTCACCTGCATTCGCAAAGCATTTGATTTGGCAAAGAAGCATTATGGTCTTGATCTGACATTGGCCAACATTCCGCAAGACGATCCTGTCGTATATGAAATGGTAAGCCATGCTGATACGATTGGTGTTTTTCAAATCGAAAGCCGTGCGCAACAATCGATGCTACCGCGATTGAAGCCCAACTGTTTTTATGATCTGGTGATTGAAGTAGCCATCGTGCGGCCAGGGCCCATTCAAGGTGATATGGTGCATCCGTATTTGCGCAGACGCAATGGAGAAGAGCCCGTTGAGTATCCGTCAAAAGAACTAGAAGAAATTTTAGGACGCACGTTGGGCGTTCCGCTATTTCAAGAGCAAGCAATGAAGATCGCCATTGTGGCGGCTGGTTTTTCTCCTACTGAAGCAGATGAGTTGAGAAGAAGCATGGCTACGTTTAAGGCCAAAGGATTGGTATCGCGTTTGGAAAAAAAATTGGTGAGCGGTATGATGAACAAAGGATACACGGAAGCATATGCGAGACGCGTGTTCCGCCAACTGGAAGGTTTTGGTAGCTATGGATTTCCCGAAAGCCATGCCGTAAGTTTCGCATTGCTCGTTTATGTGTCATCCTGGCTCAAGTGCTATTACCCCGATGTGTTTGCATGCGCATTGCTGAATAGCATGCCCATGGGCTTTTACCAGCCCGCACAAATTATCATTGATGCACAAAAGCATGGTGTGGATGTGCGCCCCGTGGATATCAATTATTCGAATTGGGACAATCAACTAGAAGAAAAATCAGGTAAGTATTGTGCGTTGCGATTGGGCTTTCGGCAAGTGAAAAGCTTGCGCGAAGAAGACATCAATGTATTGATCAAGAACAGAAAGGCAGAGTATACATCTATCCATCAACTTCGTGAGATCGGATTGAGCGAAGCCACACTTGAAACGCTGGCCAATGCCGATGCGTTCCGATCGATTGGCCATGATAGGAGGAAGGCATTGTGGGAGGTATCGACAAAAGATTATCAACCGCAAGCGATATTTTCTGGTGACACCCTCGAAGAAAAAATAGTGCTTCCTGAAATGACATTGTCGCAGCACGTGGTACAAGACTACGCGGCCACCGCACTATCGTTAAAAGCGCATCCGGTTAGTTTTGTGCGAGAAAAATTAGACCAGCTTCGTGCGATTCCCACAATGAGCCTTGCGCAGACTAAAGAAGGTACATTGGTAAAAGTAGCAGGGCTTATTTTGGTGCGGCAACGACCGGGCACCGCCAAGGGTGTTTGTTTTATCACCATTGAAGATGAAACAGGTATTGCCAATCTGGTGGTCTTTCAAAAATTATTTGATCAATACAGAAAGGAGATTATCCAATCGCGATTGCTGATGGTGGAGGGTAAACTACAACGGGAAGGGGAGGTGATCCACATAATTGTAAGTCGGTGTTACAATGTATCCGCGTTATTAAAAACACTCACGCCTTCAACTGCCGAAGAGTTGTCACCGCCACTCTCCCGGGCAGACGAACGAACCTCGGTGACTGACCCTCGAAGAAAAAAAGCGACAGAACTTTCACAGATCAAGATATGGGATGAGGGGAGGAATTTTAAGTAGTTCGGAGGGTTCAAGAAATGAATTTTTTTAATCTTAAAACTGGAGTTACGGAAAAATATTAAATGTTGTCAGTTTGAGCTTGTCGAAAACGGCTTATTCGTGTTTTCAAATAGGCTTCGACTGGCTCAGCCTGACAGTAAATCAATTGGTCTGCGTAACTCCAGATAAATAATATGTCTCTTAAATTAAATTAAATCAATTCAACTCAAACCGATCCAAATTCATCACTTTGCCCCAAGCCGCCACAAAATCTCTCACAAACTTTTCTTGAGAATCTGCACAGCCATATACTTCGGCAAGCGCGCGGAGTTCTGAGTTAGAACCGAAGATAAGATCAACACGCGTACCAGTCCATTTCACAGCACCCGTTTTACGATCACGACCTTCAAATGAATTTTGAGAATCCGAAGTGGCACTCCACGTTGTACCGAAATCAAGTAGGTTAACAAAGAAATCGTTGGTGAGTGTTTCAGGACGCTTCGTGAACACACCATTTTTGGAGTTGTCGAAGTTGGCGTTTAGTACACGCAAGCCACCAACCAATGCAGTCAATTCAGGTGAGGTAAGTGTTAGCAATTGGGCTTTGTCGATCAACAACTCTTCTGCTGTTGCCGTGTGTTTCACATTTAAATAATTGCGGAAGCCATCGGCAGCCGGCTCCAGTAAATCGAATGCCTCAACATCGGTTTGCTCTTGTGATGCATCGGCACGTCCTAGTGTGAAAGGAACTTTGATATCATGGCCCGCATTCTTTGCTGCCTTTTCAATGCCTACACTTCCCGCCAACACAATCAAGTCGGCAAACGAAACCTTCTTGCCACCCGACTGAGCATGGTTGAAATCATTTTGAATTCCTTCCAGTGTCTTTAACACAGTTGCCAGTTGAGCAGGGTTATTCACTTCCCAATCCTTCATTGGGGCGAGACGAATGCGCGCACCATTGGCACCACCGCGTTTGTCAGATCCGCGAAACGTAGATGCGGAGGCCCAGGCAGTGGATACTAGTTGTGACACTGACAATCCCGTGGCAAGTATCTTGTTCTGTAGTGCAGTGATATCTGCATCGTCAATTAGTTTATGGGTAACAGCCGGAATCGGGTCTTGCCAGATCAATTCTTCTTTAGGTACTTCAGAACCGAGGTACCGGGCAATGGGTCCCATGTCGCGATGTGTTAACTTAAACCATGCACGAGCAAACGCATCGGCAAACTGATCGGGGTTTTCAAAAAAGTGTCGTGATACTTTTTCGTAGGCAGGATCTACTCGTAAAGCAATGTCAGTGGTAAGCATAAAAGGGGCATGCTTTTTTGATGGGTCGTGTGCATCAGGCACAGTACCAGCACCTGCATTACCTTTCGGTTTCCATTGGTGCGCACCCGCAGGGCTTTTCGTTAGTTCCCATTCAAAACCAAAAAGGTTTTCAAAATAGTTGTTACTCCACTTTGTAGGAGTGGTAGTCCATGCTCCTTCAAGTCCGCTGGTTATGGTGTCGACTCCATTACCACTGTTGAATGTATTTTTCCAACCCTGGCTTTGCTGCTCAATGCTTGCAGCTGCTGGCTCTGCTCCAACATATTTACTAGGATCAGCAGCACCATGTGTTTTACCGAATGTATGCCCACCGGCAATAAGTGCCACAGTCTCCTCATCGTTCATCGCCATACGGCCAAAGGTTTCACGAATGTCGCGGGCTGATGCGAGCGGATCGGGCTTTCCGTTAGGGCCTTCTGGGTTCACATAAATCAATCCCATCTGAACAGCACCGAGCGGGTTTTCTAATTCGCGCTTTCCAGTATAGCGTTTATCTCCCAACCACGTGTCTTCTGATCCCCAATAGACCTCTTCTTGTGGTTCCCAAACATCTTCACGTCCGCCCGCAAAACCAAAAGTCTTAAAGCCCATCGATTCCAACGCACAATTTCCCGCAAGGATCATTAGATCCGCCCATGAAATTTTCTTGCCGTATTTCTGCTTAATTGGCCAGAGCAGTAGACGTGCTTTGTCAAGATTTGCATTGTCTGGCCAACTGTTAAGTGGTTCAAACCGTTGAGTGCCAGCACCAGCACCACCGCGTCCATCGGCAGTGCGATAGGTACCTGCCGAGTGCCAAGCCATCCGAATAAAGAACGGTCCGTAATGGCCATAGTCAGCTGGCCACCAATCTTGTGAGGTGGTCATTAAGTTAAAGATATCTTTCTTTAATGCCTTCAAATCAAGCGACTTAAATTCTTTTGCGTAATTGAATTCCTCGCCCATCGGGTTTGATAATGGGGAGTGCTGACGAAGAATATTCAATTTCAATTGATTCGGCCACCAATCGCGGTTTCGGGGACCGCTGCCAGCGCTCTGTTTCAGCGGTCCACCATGAAAGGGACATTTTGCGCCCTCGGTATTCATTTCTTTCATCGTTGTACTGTGATCTTCCATGTTTATATAATTATTAATTGTTTGTGATATGAATTTTGAATGCCTGCTATTTTCTTTTTATCAACATTACGACACTACGAATAATAAATCAAATTGATTATATTTATGATCATATAGTTATTATCTATGACTTTAACACAACTGGAATACATTGTAGCGTTGGATACGCACCGGCATTTTGTTCTTGCCTCCGACAAATGTTTTATCACACAACCAACACTCAGTATGCAAATTCAAAAGCTGGAGGAAGAACTTGGCGTGAAAATTTTTGATCGAACGAAACAGCCAGTGATCCCAACAGAGATTGGATTGAGCATCATTGCACAAGCAAGAATAGCCCTTCGCGAAGCGAACGTAATCAAACAACTCATTAGCGACCAAAAGGATGCGCTGGCAGGAGAGTTGCGCATTGGAATTATCCCCACGTTAGCCCCTTACCTTTTGCCACCGCTTTATAAAATTATGCGGGAGAAATACCCCCACATTAGCCTAATTGTGAAAGAGACGATTACAGAGGAGGTAATTCACGAACTTAAAAGCAGTAGGCTAGACTGTGGCTTGGTGGTTACGCCATTGAAAGATTCTTCGATCAAAGAAGATATACTTTTCTATGAAGAGCTGTTTGTATATGTCTCCAAGAAAAATTCATTGTTTGATAAAAAGTATGTGTTGCCCAATGAGATTGATCCCAACAAACTCTGGCTACTGGAAGAGGGGCATTGTTTTCGGTCACAGGTGTTGAACTTGTGCGAGCTTCGCAAAAGCAGTGATTTTCATTTTAAGTATGAGACCGGAAATATGGAAACCCTTAAGCGGATGGTAGAAAAAAGTGACGGCATTACCATTTTGCCCGAACTGGCGGTTATGGAATTTAGTCGGTCACAGATGAAACTGGTGAAGCGTTTAAAAGAACCTAGTCCCGCGCGCGAAGTAAGTTTGGTAACACATCGTGATCATATTAAAACCAAGTTGATAAAAACCCTAAGGGAAGAGATTGTTAACATTGTACCCAAGCAGATGCAGAAACTTCAAAAAAAGAAAGTGGTTGACATTTAGATCGTTAAACGGATCCGTTTAGAAGCCCAGTTAATTTACTCTAGCCGTTTATCTGTGTGCCCCTATTGTCGGCACCCTAAGAAGCATGATACGTTGAAGCCCCTCAGGCACTTAATTTTTCCAACTTATCGTGCTTTAAAATCTTAATTGAATGGGCAAGTATCTCGATCAGGCCTTCGTCTTTAAAGTCAGCCAGCGTTCGATTAAGCGACTCGGTGGCAGTACCCACAATGGCGGAAAGATCTTTGCGTGCTACCGTAAAGGAGCCTTCATCTCCGGCATCTCTTTGATAAAGGCCTTTTACTTGAAGCAAAGCTGAGGCAACTCGCTGGCGAACGGAATTATAGGCGATCTCCAACAAACGTTTTTCGGATACTGCTAATTGATTGGAGAGAATTTGAATGAATTTTCCCGCCACTTCACGATTGGTATAAATTAGATTTAGAAATTCTGCTTTGGGCAGTACACTTACTTCTGTTTCTTCCATGGCTATGGCTGCTTCTTGGTAAACAGTATTTTCCAATAGCGGTACGTAACCGATAAAGTTTCCGCTTAGGTGAATGTCAGTTATCAACTCCTTTGCGTTTGGGTTGCTTCTAACGATTTTTACCTTTCCATAATTGATGAAGAATAAGTCTTTTGGTTGATCACCTTCTTTGAAAAGAAATTCTTTTTTCTTATAAACGCGGGTGTGTCTTTTGGTAGCTAGGTGAGAAAAGTCGTGCAGGTAATTTACTTTTGTAAAAAAGTCGTTAAGGCCTTCTTTGGAACTCACAAAATTGGTTTTCAACAATTCACTTTTTTTTAGTCGGACTTCAATGGCATTGAGCAGATCGATATCTTCAAACGGTTTGGTTAGATAATCATCGGCACCCAAATTCATTCCTTTACGAAAATCTGATTTATCGACTTTTGCAGTAAGAAATATGAACGGAATATTAGCGGTTTCAGGAGTTTGGTTAACGATGTGCAAAACACCATACCCATCTAGCTCGGGCATCATCACATCACATAAGATCAAATCCGGCTTTTCTTTTTGGATCATCTCGACACCCAATTTTCCATTGGCAGCAGTTTTAACAGTGTAATTGGAGAGTTCAAGAATTTCGGCAATGTTCTCTCTCATTTCGTTATTGTCCTCAATCAGAAGAATAGTGCTTTTCATAGTGGATTTATTCAGAAAGATATTGGAGCCACCCGCGTGTTTTTCTGATTATATTCAACTTACATTATGATAATTGTCATGTTACTAAAATATGTACGCGCTCAACTTTGCACTAAGTTCCAATCCAAATGAATAAAGCGCCCTTGCCAATCTTAATATCAAAAGCATCGGGGGAGCGTGTGCCTTTTTCCAGAGACAAGCTTTTTCAATCGTTAAAACGTTCAGGGGCTGACGCTGATTCTACCCAAAAGGTACTTATGGATATGGATAAGTACGTCCAGCCTGAAATGACAACACGTCAAATTTTCAGGCATGCATTTAGTCTACTTAAAAAATCCTCCAAAGTATCTGCAGCCCGGTACATGCTAAAGCAAGCTCTTATGGAATTAGGGCCGTCTGGTTATCCTTTCGAACAATATGTCTCTGATCTATTGAGAAGTCAGGGCTATTCAGCTGATGTGGGAGTAATTGTAAAGGGTCACTGCGTCAATCACGAGATTGACGTTATAGCGACTAATCAGCATGAACAGTTTATGGTGGAATGTAAGTTCCACAACCGAGCGGGTATTAAGTGCGATGTAAAAATTCCTCTTTACATTCAGTCCCGCTTTCAAGATGTTTCTCACTATGCTTCCAATTCATATCATTTTACCAAGGGGTGGATTTTTACAAATACGAAATTTTCCCAAGATGCTATACAATATGCAGCCTGTATGGGCTTGCAAATGACGGGGTGGGATTACCCAGTCAATAACGGATTGCGGGAATGGATAGATCGATCTGGGTTGCACCCGATTACTTGCCTTACTACTCTTACGAAAGAAGAAAAAATAAAACTATTAGAACAGGAAATCCTTCATTGCAAGGATATAATTGATAACAAGGAGCTCCTTGTTCGCCTTGGATTTAGTGCTCAACGAATGCAGCAGGTAGTCACAGAAGCGGGTAGTCTACTGCACAACGTTGAAAGGAAATAAATTAACAAATGAATATATGAAAATTGAAATAGACGATCACCGAAAACTATTTTGCCGTCAAGGATGAATTCACTACGGCATTTCCAAATTTTAAAATTGAATTCTTTGAAAAGCCGAGCAAAAGTGGTGGAACACCCTCAGGAAAGATTATGAAATATGCAAGCTCAACCTTGGGGCAATGTCGGTTGGCTCATAACAAAGGAACCATTTCTATCAATGTGGGAATGACTGTGGGTGAATTGGAGCAAAACTGTAGAGATGTATATGAGGTTTCCGTACAGATTTTTCAAAAAAAAGGAAATAATTGGCTCGAAGCAGAAAGTAACGTCAGCCTAAATTGAACTAGCCAAATGATAATAGTCACTACAATCCCTTGATAAATGTTATCGGACACAGCATTGTATTGGTTTAATTTTGATGTATGATTAATAGGTTATGGGTGCTCAAAACAAAGTTAAATCTGACAACGGTGTGAAAATCTTGGTTAACAATGGAAGAACGTTGAGTGACATCAAAATGGATTTTCAGCAGCGTTACCCGTTCTTAAAAATAGAATTTTTCCTTAGCAAAAGGTCAGATGGCGTTGCGCGAAGGGAAAAATTGGCGGATGATTATAAATTAAAAAAACCAGTTTTAATTAACATGGCGACTGATCGTTCCGTTGCTGATGTAAAAAAGGATATTTTAGAAAAATTTGAATTGATAGCTTTAGTGTACAGAAAATCCGGAAATGTGTGGGTAGAGACATCACATACAGATCATTGGCCACTCGAACAACAGAACTCGGAGGGTGAGCAGATGAACGAGTAAATTGTCTAGCCTATTAAATTCTTCAGTTTTGCTTCCTGCAGGATTTTAATTTTGCCTTCTGTAATATCAATGAATTTATCGCCTTTAAACTCACTCAACGTTCGGATGAGGGACTCAGTGGCAGTACCAACCACCTGAGCGAGGTCCTCGCGCGAGATATCGAGCGAGGGATTAGTTTCGGGAGACGTCCTATATTTTTGCTGCACTTCCAATAAACCGATTGCTACCCGTTTTCGAACCGAGTTGTAGGCCAGGTTAATGAGACGATCTTCATTATCGATTACATTTCGCGTCAGTAATTTTATGAATTGTTTGGCTAGCTGACTATCATGATTGATCAGTTGAAGGAAATCTTCTCGAGGAATGAGCATTAGCTCAGACTCCTCCAGAATTTCAGCATTGTCTTTATACACTGTATCCTCTAGGATGGGAGTGTAGCCGATAAAATCTCCGGTAGTTTGAATTTTTGTAATGAATTCTTTGCCATCCTCGTTGGTCTTATATGTTTTTATCTTTCCGCTAATGATGAAATACAAAAATAGAGGGCGGTGATCTTCCTGATACAAAATAAATTTCTTTTTATAGGATTGAGATTGCCGGGCTTTGTCTGTCAATTTTACTTTAGTTCCATTTTGCGCAGAATCCAAAAAGGCATTAAGGCCCCTTACATCTGCTGAAAAGGTTTTCTTGAGCAGGTCTGATTTGCGTAGCCTGACTTCAATAGCGTTTAACAGTTGGGTGTCATCAAAAGGTTTGGTGATGTAATCATCAGCACCTAGCTCCATGCCTTTACGGTAATCAGATTTCTCCGATTTGGCTGTCAAAAAGATAAATGGAATGGAAGCTGTTTCTGGATTTCTAGTTAGCAGATGTAGCACGCCATAGCCATCGAGTACAGGCATCATGATATCACAAACTATCAAATCAGGCTTCTCTCGGTTCGCGATTTCTACCCCTATTTTTCCGTTCTCTGCGGTGAACACTTCATATTGTGCCAATTCCAAAATTTCGGCTGTGTTTTCTCGTACTTCTAAATTGTCTTCGATGATTAATATCTTGCTCATCAGATTTTTGTAGTTGGTACCTTTTTCAAAGATAAGGACAAAATTATTTAGTTCACTATTATCTATTGGGGAATAAAGACGGTAAAAGTACTGCCGCTATTCAGCTTACTTTTTAGTTCTATTCTCGCATTTGCCAACTCAAGATATCGACTTATGATATGGAGGCCCAATCCGGTGCCCTGAATATTGGAGGCATTTTCTGCCCGGAAAAATCGCTCAAACAAATGCTTTTGATCTGGTTCAGAAATACCGATACCCGAATCTTGAATAGAAAATATCAATTCATGTGGGTTCCTTATACTACTGACAATGATGGTGGTTGACTCCGGTGAAAACTTAATCGCATTGGATATTAAGTTCGTCAGGACGTGCCGCAACATTTTCCGGTCTACGTCCACATCTTGTGTTACTTCATAGTGGTGAATGATCTCTTGACCCGGCTTGGCGAGCCGCTGCATCTCTTGTAGAACGATTTCTACTTCTTGTTCTAATTCAATTGGTTGGAGGACTTCTTTATTCAATTCTACCTTACCTTCTTCCATTTTGCCCAGCGACAGAAAGTCTTCGAGAATGTCTTTCATATTACCCACAGAGTGTTTGATCCGTTTGATGTGCTTTTCTCTTTTTTCCGCATCTTCATCTGTTGAGTATCTGTCAATTAAGGACACTGAGGATAATATTGTGCTCAACGGAGTTCTAAATTCATGTGAAGCCATTGTCACAAAACGGGATTTAAGATCACCTAGTTGTTTTTCTTTTTCCAATGCTGTTTGTAAACTCAATTGGTATTTCTTAATCTCGGAGATATCCACGGCTACTCCTAAATATCCGGTAATTCTATTTTGAGTATCGCGCAGAGCAGTCACGTTCAATGACACAGTGAGCAGGTTTCCATCTTTTTTTACATATGTCCATTCATGTTCGTTCGGCAACTCATGTAAAGATTTGACACTGAAAACTGAGAAATCAGGCGAAACAATTTTGTTTAGTTCGCGTGAAAACGCCTCGGCTCTTGCTGCTATTTCTGAGTTTAAATGGAATTGAGTAACGTTAATCCGATCGATGGCTTCTGCTTTTCTGTACCCTAGGTATTCTTCTGCTGTTGTATTGAATAACTGAACGATTCCATTTTGATCTGTAGCAATAATTGCCGCTCCTGCATTATTCAGTATAGCTTTCTGAAAATTTAGGGCTCTAGTTGTTTCCTGTTGAGTTTTTTCGAGCGCTTCCAATGTTTCTTTTAACATCTTTGTGCGGTCTTCAATTTTTTGTTCTAAGTCAGCATTGAGCTTCTTGATCTGTTCAGAAACATGAAACAGTTCGTTTTTTTGTTGAAGTAAGGTTACATCATTTTGCTTTCGAATTGTAATGTCAATGATAAAGGCCATTACGAACGATTTGTCATTGCTGGTAAAGTGGCTTAAACTAATTTCAACGGGGAACACAGTTTTATCCTTACGCTGTGCTAGCAGATCACGATCAGCACCCATCAACCGATTGGACGGGTTTTGATGAAACTGATTGCGGGCAGTAACGTGCGCCTCTCTTTTCGCTGTGGGGATTAAGAACTCAACAGTATGACCGATTGCCTCTTCTTTTCTGTAACCAAATAATTCTTCTGCGAAACGATTGAAATTAACAATCTCTCCTGTTGAATTGGTTATCAGAATACCTAGTGTAGCATAATTGAATAGTGTTTCAAATTCATCTAAAGCAACTTGGTTAAGTTGGTGGGAAGAGACGGGCTTGGCGCTTTCTGACATAGGCTTTAATCCCTGCAAAGATAGTCGGGCAAGCCGATTCAAAAAATGAGGTATAGTGCTGATGTAAATCAAGAGCGTAAATGACATTCCTCATATTGAAATGTCATCAGATTATTGAATTTTATTCATATCATTTTTATGGAAACATTGAATTCAATTAAATCTTTTTTTCAACAGGCGGGGGACATCACTCGGTTTATTGGCCGATTTTTCCGAGAAGGTTTTAGACCTCGGTACGAACCCGAGGAATTACTAAAACAATGCTATTTTATTGGCTATCAATCGTTGCCATTGGTATCAATAACGGCCTTCATTATGGGACTCGTTCTTACCATTCAATCTAGGCCCACGTTGGTTGAGTTTGGCGCACAGTCCATGTTACCTGCGATGGTTGCTGTTTCGTTGGTACGAGAAATCGCCCCTGTGATCACAGCACTTATCTGTGCCGGAAAGATAGGCTCAGGGATTGGGGCAGAACTGGGCTCGATGAAAGTGACGGAACAAATTGATGCGATGGAAGTTTCAGGAACAAATCCATTTAAGTACTTAGTAGTTACCCGCATTATGGCATCGATGGCAATGCTGCCTATTCTTGCCTCAATCGGTATCGCGGTGTCTCTTTATGGCGGGTATCTGGGGGTGAACATAAAAGGAGTGGTAAGTTGGGATTTGTACTGGCAGAAAGTATTTGAGGCACTTTCTTTTGGCGATGTGATTCCTTCGCTGATCAAAACAGTTTTTTTTGGCTTTGCTATTGGCGCGATAGGATGTTATAAAGGCTACAACTCTACAAAAGGAACAGAAGGAGTGGGGCAGGCCGCTAATTCAGCAGTAGTAATCTCATCGCTGCTGGTCTTTGTCATTGATTTGATCGCTGTCCAGATTACTGATTTGTTGCGATTGACTTAAATAATATTTAAAATTAGTGTTACCAATAACTGCAATCACAGAAAATATTAGAAAGCCGCTTCAAAACGAAATAGTGCTTCAGGTTAGTCATTTAAAGAAATCGTTCGGCACTAACCATGTTCTGACGGATTTTAGTTTGAGTCTACACAAGGGGGAGAGCATTGTTGTGCTTGGGAAATCCGGTTCAGGTAAATCAGTATTAATCAAATTGATTATTGGGTTGATGAAACCAGATGAAGGAGAAATTGACGTATTGGGAAAAAACGTACCAGATTTGAATCATGAAGAGTTAGATGAAATGCGTGTGCAGGTTGGTTTTTTGTTTCAAAGCAATGCGCTGTATGACTCTATGACGGTGAAAGAAAATTTAGAATTTCCACTGCGAAGGCATTGGTTCAAAAAAACACAAAGCGAAGTGGATGAACTGATCGAGGAAGCTCTTTCTAATGTTGGCTTGGCTCACACGTTGGATATGATGCCGGTTGAACTTTCCGGGGGAATGAGAAAAAGGATTGCGCTGGCACGCACCTTAATTTTAAAACCGGAGATTATCCTGTATGATGAGCCTACCACGGGCTTAGATCCGATTACCGGAAAAGAGATAAGTAATTTGATAGTCGAGGTTCAAAAAAAATACAACACGTCCTCGGTCATCATTTCACATGACATGAGTTGTGTCAGTATTACTGCAAACCGAGTTGTGCTGCTGTTGGATGGAAAATGCTATGCGGAAGGAACCTATGAAAGCTTACAGCTTTCAACAGATGAAAACATAAGAGGTTTTTTTAAATAGATATATATGGACAAGCAAGGTTCACGAAATATAAAGCTAGGCATCTTCACATCCGTTGGACTGCTTTTCATTGTCCTCATGCTTTATATGATTGGCAGCAGTCGCAATTTGTTCAGTTCCAACTTCGAAATCAGTGCGCAATTTCACAACGTAAATGGGCTGATGGTCGGCAACAATGTACGGCTTTCAGGAATTGATGTTGGAACGATTAAGCGCATTGAAATCATGAACGATACTTCCGTGCGCGTAGTAATGGTGATAAAAAAGAGCGTTCGGAAGTTCATTAAAAGAAACTCGCTAGCATCCGTAGGAACGGATGGACTCATCGGAAGTAAATTAGTTAATATCAGTTTCGTATCGGCCAAAGCTCCACCCATTCAATCAGGTGATATTCTTAGCTCCCTTCGTCCAATCGAAAGCGATGAAATGCTGAGGACGCTTAATACCACAAATTTAAATTTAGCGAATATCACAGAAGACATGAAGTTGATTACTCGAAAACTGAATAGCAATAATAGCGTGTGGAGCATTCTCAGGGATACAGTGGTGGCTGAGAATTTAATGCGGACTGTATGGAATGCAAGAATTGCCAGCGAAAGCGTTGCGAACAGTGCTAGTAATTTAGGAAATATGATGCGGGCAGCGCAGCAAGGAGAAGGCTTGGTGGGGGTATTGCTTAAAGACACAATCATTTCTGGTAAATTAAAGCAGACAGTCAATAATGTCAGTAAGGCAGGAGCGCAGTTAAAACGAACCTCCGATGATTTGAAGAAAATGTCCGAAAATCTGGCTAACAGTGAGGGTACCTTCAATATGTTATTAGTGGATACCGTTTTTCGTAACCGGATTAAGAGTAGTATAAATAATATTGATGATGGTACGCTTCGATTCAGCGAAGACATGGAGGCACTGAAACATAATTTTTTGTTCAGAGGTTATTTCAAAAAGCAGGCGAAAGAGAAGAAGGCCGAGGATGATAAGAAAAGGAAGGAAAAATAGGAACAACTTCTCCAGCGCATGGATTTAACACGCGATGAATCTATCCAATTGATAAAAAGTGAATTTACATTGCACTTAGCCCTAAGCAGGGTCAACCAGTTGCATTGACAAAGATCGCTACTTTGGTTGATTGCGATCATGGGTTAGCGACCTCAAATAGCTGTTCTTTGATATGCGCTAAGTTGAAACAGAACGCACTAGTATGAAAACCCAACTCTATGTCGATAATATCAAAAACCCAGACTGTGCCGCCACCATTAAGAGTGCTTTAATTAGATTTCCAGAAGTATCTTCTGTGGTTGTTGACACAGAACTGAATTCCGTGGAGATTGAACACAACGACCTATTGTCCTTTGATAAAGTCATCGACAAATTAGCTAGCGTGGGGTATCCCGAGATGGGATCATCAGGTGGTTAGAAATTATCTTGAAGGGTGAAAAGATGAATTATTCTAATTTTTTTTTTTGCGTATACTGGCTGAGCGTTCACGCTACTTCTAGTAAATCTGTTTATCTTCAGAAGACACCAAGTAAATAATTACTACATGGGGTTTCCTGTCATTGACAAGAGATATAGAATTCTCATTTTGTTCAACCTCATCAACTATATAGACTGTTTTATCTGCACGCTGTAACTCAATAGTGTAAACGGTTTCATGGAATCGGTAGGTTACGCTAAACGATTTCCAATCTTTGGGAACACAGGGCTCAAATCGAAGAATGTTATCTTCGCGCTTCAAGCCTAAAAATGATTCAAGTATAAGCTGGTACATCCAGCCGGCCGAACCGGTATACCACGTCCAACCGCCACGGCCTGTGTGTGGCATTACTGCGTAAACATCTGCCGCCATCACATAGGGCTCCGTTTTATAAACTGCAACTGCTTCAGGTGTTGTGGCGTGATGTATTGGATTAATCATTTTTAGTAGTTCAGCAGTCTTTTCATGATCACCGAGTTTTGCGAAGGCCATAACCATCCAGATTGCAGCATGAGTATATTGGCCTCCATTTTCGCGCACACCAGGAACATACCCTTTTATATATCCAGGATCTAAAGCAGAAGTATTAAATGGAGGTTCTAGTAATTGTATAATTCCCTTGTCGCGATTAATAAGAAACCGGTTTGCTGCGTCCATAGCAGATAAGGCACGATCTTGCTCAGCACAGTCTGATAATATAGACCAGCTTTGTGAGATGGCATCAATTTTACATTCTTCATTTTTTATAGAGCCCAGCGGAGTTCCATCATCAAAGAAGGCACGCAGGTACCATTCGCCATCCCATGCGTGCTTTTTGATATTTTCCTTTAACTGCAATGCATGCTTTTCGCATTTGTCTACAAAATCGAAGTCGCCTTGAAGTTCGGCTACTTTGCTAAATCGAATAAGAACATCGTAAAGAAAAAAAGCAAGCCACACGCTTTCTCCTTTTTTTTCAATGCCTACCATGTTCATGCCGTCATTCCAATCTCCTGAACCCATAAGGGGTAAACCATGTATGCCAAACTGAAGACCATGAATTATTGATTGTTTACAATGAGTGTATACACTTGCGTGAGTGCCAGAATCAACAGGCATATCAAAATACGATTCTTCGCCTACGTTTAATTTCCTTCCTACAATATAGGGAACAATCTGCTTGAGTATTTCGTGATCCCCGCTACTTGCCACATAACGGCTGGTGACAAATGGCAACCAGAGGTAATCATCAGAACACATCGTGCGCACGCCACGTCCGGTAGGCGGATGCCACCAATGTTGTACATCACCTTCTTTGAATTGCCTTGATGCACAAAGTAATATTTGCTGACGAGTTAAATTAGGCTGTGCATGCATGAGTGCAAGTACATCCTGAAGTTGATCACGGAAACCAAAGGCACCACCCGACTGATAAAATCCGCTACGACCGCGAAGTCTGCATGAGAGAACCTGATACAGCAGCCACCCGTTGGTTAAAATATTTATAGACGCATCGGGTGTCTTAACTTGCACGGCACCAAGTGTTGTATCCCAGAATCGGGTTACTTCATTACGGGATTCAGTCACCGACTCAAAGCCTTTAAAGCGGTTTATCGTTTCGTATACTTCCTGCAGGTTTTTGCCGGCACCAAGCTTGAACGTTATTTTGTGTTCTTGCCAAGGCTCTAAGGTAAGCGCCACCATTAAAGCCGCGCATGCATCCATGCCTGCACCTACCTTTCCAGAAAGTTGTGCGTTTTGCATAGCTTCCGGTCGTTGAAGGTTTCTATTGCGCCCGATGAACTCGGTGCGATCCGCTGTGTAGGTGAAACTCGAACTATCGACCTGAAAGAAAGTGGCATAATCCTGAAAATCGGAACTGAATCGATTTCGTGCAATGATTGCCCGTGTTGATATGTCTAACTCTGTAATGATGTGCTTGATCGATTTTGTGCGCAGTTCGCCCAGCACCCACTCTACATATCCGGTTGCCGTTAACTTACGAACAAGGCTTGATTGATTTGTAATAAAAATAGTAACAAACTTAATTGGATGTGTAGGATCGACATGTACGGTGACATCTGTGAGGATTTCATTTTCCTGATGCTGAAAATTACTTTGTCCAAATCCATGACGGGTGATATAGGTACCATTGCCAAGTGCCGGCAAGCCCATAGGCGACCAGAAATGGCCAGTCTCTTCATCGCGGATATAAAATGCTTCGCCACAATTATCTAACACCGGATCATTTTTCCACGGTGTCAGTCTGAACTCGTGTGCGTTCTCAAACCACGTATAAGAAGACCCACACTCTGATATAATTGTTCCAAAATTTGGGTTGGCCAAAACATTTATCCAGGGCAGGGGAGTGCGATTTTCCTTAGAAGTCTTTATCACATATTGTTTTCCGTCAGCCGAAAAACCACCAGTTCCATTAAAGTATTGCAACTCCTCATGAGGTAAATCTGCATGAATTTTGCGTGACGCAACAGCGGAGGGTACCAGCTTTGGAATCGTGGATTTTAAAGTAACATTCTCATTTACCTGATCGGCAAGAGATCCTTTATTATCTGAAATAACTATTTGGGCAACAGTTTGAAAGAGGATGCGATCTTCCGTGGAAACCTGATCTACAGGTCTTACAAAAATCCGACCTTGCTTTTCGGAGGTGCCATACGTGCCCGCGGCAATAAGCCCAAGAATTTCATCTTGAAGTACCTGGCGATAACCGCCCGGGTCTTCGTTCAGAATAATCAGGTCTACAGCCAGCCCCTTCATTTGCCAATACTCTTTAGCTTTGATAAGTTGCTTGACAAGCTGAATATTTTTCGAGTCCGAGACGGTCAATAATACGATCGGTAGGTCTCCCGAGATCGAGTAACTCCACAGGCTGGTTTGTCGTCTCTGATTTTTAAGAATAGTGCTTGGAGATGTTCGTAGCGTTGGGTTAGTATATAAAATAGAACTGGCCATTTTTCCATAAAGTTGAGCCTCCGCTTCAGTTGCACCAATCTGCCGTAGCAGCACCTGACTGTGTGTCCATGAAAGTTCAAAGGCACGGTCGCGCAAATGCCTATCCTGATATTTATCCAACATGTTTTGGTTTTGTTGGTGGCCTTCGGCAATGCCATTTACAATATCAATAGTTGCTGACGCGTGGGGGAGAAGCGTTATTTTGTATTGAATGGAAACAATTGGATCGAGCACAGAACCCTGAGAGCCAGAGAGCGGTTGCCGCTGATTCATTATCGAAGGATGTTCAAGTGTATTTCCTCTTCCAATAAATTTACTCCGGTCTGTTTCGTAAGATACCTGCTTCGAATCAACGCCATTTACCTTCATCATATGAAACATCCAGGGTGGATTTTCTTGCGCAGAACGGGGGCGTCTAGTGCATACAATTGCATCAGAATGTGCGAGTATTTCTGTCTGAATAAATAGATTGCTGAAAGCCGGATGCGAATGATCTGCTGTAGGCGGTGCCAACACAATTTCAGCATAACTTGTTATGGATAGTTCTCTCTTTACGGATGAATGGTTGGTGAGCTCAATGCGTCTAACTTCCGCATCATCTTCCGGTGAAACAATAATCTTGGTACATGTCTCAATGTCATTGTCGCGCCTGCGGTATTCCGCTTTGCCTTGTGAAAAAATGGCGTCATAGTGCGATGGCTTTTTGAGCGTAGGCTGATAGGCAGCTGACCAAAACTCGTTGTCGGTAAGATCATGAATGTAACAAAACATGCCCAGATTATCGCACGTAGCGTCTTCCTGCCAGCGGCTCACTGCAAGATCGCGCCACCGGCTATATCCGCCACCGGCATTGGATAACATAACAAAATAGCGCCCATTAGAAAGTAGTTGGACT
This sequence comes from Cytophagales bacterium, assembly GCA_038250265.1. Classification (GTDB taxonomy): domain Bacteria; phylum Bacteroidota; class Bacteroidia; order Cytophagales; family Cyclobacteriaceae; genus ELB16-189. The sequence continues at coordinate 23,782 of JBBSCN010000003.1, forward strand.
TCGGGGATGAGTGTGTTGGCAGTAGTAATCACCCTGATTTCTGCTGTAACGGCAGCAGGGCTTGCTTCTTGATCTGATGAGCCAGCATAAAATCCAACAGACTGCGGCACCTGTTCTTGTAATAGTAAAAGTGCCGTTTGAAATTCGGTATCCGCCTCAAATCTTTTTTGCATAGGCTGATTGAGTAGCAAGTAAGCGAGTGAAAGCAGACTCATTCCTTGATGGTGAGTCATAAAGGTTCTGATAATTGCATACCGTTGCTCTCGTGCCAACCGAACAGGAGTATAGTCTATTGCTTCATAAAATCCGAACTGACCTTCGAACCCTTTTTTCTTCATTGCTTCCAAATTTTGGTAGGCCCGAAGAGGGTTAACCATCAAAGCGAGAATAGTTGCGTAGGGTGCAATAACTAAATCTAATCCGAGGCCACGCTTGAATCCAAGACCGGGAACTCCAAAAGCCCGGTATTGATAGGTTAAGTGTGCATCAACAAGATTATAGCACGACTCTGAAATACCCCAAGGAATTCCGTGTTGTTCTCCATATTCTATTTGTCGTCCCACGCTGCCAATACACATTTCATCTAATAATGTATTTTTGTAGGTAGGCATTACTAATCCCGGCATCAAGTATTCAAACATAGACCCACTCCAAGAGAGAAGAATCGGAGTATTGCCCGACCGGGTTAATCTTCTCCCCAATGCAAACCAACTTTCTTGCGGGATTTTTCCCTGCGCAATGGCGACAAACGAAGCAAGTCGCGCTTCTGACGCAAGTAAATCATAATAGCTTGTGTCGCGGTGACGGTTTGATTCATCGTAACCAATGGCAAGAAGCCGTTGTGCTTTATCGTAAAGGAAGTCATACTCCATTGCCGCCAATGCGCTTGCCTGTCGAGCAAGTTCTTTGAGTTCTTCTATTTGCTTTTGAGCAAATTCCTTGGCTCTGTCAATTGATTTTTCAAAGTGATCTAGCCAGCTAAGTTCTTCGTCTGTATTATTAGACTGTCGAATTTTTAAAAGTTCTGGCTTTACGTCTGCAATTTTTAGAATGACTGCTTCCAGCGACTCAAAATTTTGGAGAATAATTAGATGATTGAACTTTTCGGGAATAGGCAAATTATCTAGCCATGGAGCTAGTTGTGTAATTTCTACAAGAATCAAGTTGACATGCTGCCGAAAGGCATCGACCCATCGGCTTTCATTTATCGACAATGTTGCAGCTAGTTCCTCGTACTGATTCAATATTTTTTCTAGGTTTTCTTTCAACCCAGGCAAATCATACTCCCACGAATCCATTCCATCATGTAGAGCACAAATTTTATTTTTGATATCATCCTTACTAGCCGGTATATCTTGAATGGTAAGCCGTAATGTATCTTGAAGCCCCTGGATAATTTTTTTATCTATTATTTTTTGGTTTGAAATACTTAAAAGACCTTGCCTCAGTGTTAGCACGTGTCCTGCGAAATTGCCGCTATCCACCGTGGAAATATAGCGCGGATTTAATACCCGCAGCGTTTGGGTGTCATACCAATTATAAAAGTGCCCCTGATACCGCTCCATTTTTTGCAAGGTTGAAAACGTTTTATGGGTACGTTCAATGAGTTGACTGGTTGTAGTATAACCAAAATCATGTGCTGTAAGATTTGCCAGCAGAGAGAGCCCGATGTTAGTGGGCGAGGTACGATGAGCTATTACAGGGATAGGATATTGTTGAAGGTTGTCTGGGGGAAGCCAATTGTCTTCCGCACCGATAACGGTTTCAAAAAATGACCACGATTTTCTGGCCAGTTCACGCAAATAATTTTTTTGCTGACTAGTAAGTCTGCTATTAATGATTTTGATCGGTTTATCCAGCTCCGCTACTGCTGCAGGTGCTACAATCCACAACACTAAAAAAGTACCTGCACAGTACAATTCAGTTATGTATCCCAACGCAAAAAGAAAAACCGCAAAACCCGCAGCAAAAATTGAAATAATAATGAGGCTTCTATGGGTATTTAAAATCCCTGCTTTACGATTTTGATTCAATCCTGAAGGATTCCATTCCATTAGTCTTTTGTGACTAACGTTGATGCGCCACAAGGTGCGGATGATGGCATCCAAGCTAATAAGAGCCTCATACGGCAAACACATCAAGCCATAAAGTGATTGGAGAAAACTTTTTGAAGTAAGGCCAACGGTGTTATTAACATGTTGTGCGAGTCCAATTTCTTTGGGTTTTCGAGCTCCGCTCCACAAGGATAGGAGCAGTGCGGGAACCAGTAATATGCCGATTATAGCCAACGTCCAAAACCACGGAAATGGCAGCACAGTCCAACCAAGAATCAACAAAGAAAAATTTGCGATTGGTATCAGGCTTCTTCGAAGGTTATCAAAAATTTTCCATCTGGAAAGGGAAGAGAGCGTGTTTTTGATCTTATCGGAATTGTTACCTGGAACTTTTGGAAGAAACCAATTTCCAATTTGCCAATCACCTCTTATCCATCGATGTCTTCGCATTGAATCCACCTGATAGCGGCTGGGATAGTCTTCGTAAAACTGTATGTCGCTGGCGAACCCAGCGCGGGCATACGTTCCTTCCAACAGATCATGGCTAAGAATTCTATTTTCAGGGAAGCGGTTGGCCAACGCTTTTTCGAAAGCATCTATCTCATAAATTCCTTTTCCGATATATGATCCCTCACCAAATAAATCCTGATATACATCGGATGTAACCCGCGTATAGGGATCAATACCCGAATCATTTTCATGAAGGCGCGTAAATCCAGATCGTGTTGCTCCGTGTAGACTAATAGCAATACGTGGCTGAATGATTGCGTAACCTTCCACTACACGCTGTTTCTTTTCATCAAAAACCGGTTGGTTAAGCGGGTGCGCCATGAGGCCCACTAATTTCCAGGCTGCCTCTCTGGGCAGTTGCGTGTCCGTGTCCAGCGTAATAACATATTTTGCTTTGCGATAGACTCTCTCATCTCCAACAATTAATGAGAAGGATTCTTTTGAGTGGCCACGTAGCACCTGATTAAGATCAGCTAGTTTTCCCCGCTTGCGTTCATATCCCATCCATATCTTATCAACTGGATTCCATTGTCTAGGACGGTGGAATAAAAAAAAGTTGCCACCATACCGTTCGTTAAATGCTCTTATTTTTATTTTTACTTTGTTCAGCAAGTCATCATCATCGGGCATCGTTTCGGAAGTTGCATCCCGAAAATCGGTTAACAAGGCAAACAACAGGTTGGGGTCACGATTGGAAAGAAACCGAACTTCCAGATCTTCTACTAATTTTTCAACCTGTGCAGGGGTTGTCAGTAAAGTCGGCACGACCACCATCGTGCGGAATTCTTCCGGAATACCAAGAGAGAAATTGAGCTTTGGTAGGGGAATTGGTTTTATCCATGAAGAAGATACCCAGTTGCTGAATGAAAATGCAAAGTAGCTGGCACTAAAAAATGAAAGTATGGCTATTGCAACCAGCCAGCCGTTGTGAATGTGTGGCGATGCAAACAGTGTCATCCCACCGCTAATTAGTAGCGTGATCAAGATCGCAATTAACGAATAGAGAATGCCCGATGCTTTTCTAACATTTCTTTCCAAGGCTTGAAAGAACGTCAGTTTGACCTCAGCAATTTTCTCGGTTTGAGAAACGCCCGGCTCCAGTAGGTAGTACCCTACATGAGCTTTACGACTGTCATGGGGATTTTCTATATGACTTTTTTGCGCCAGGTCGAGGGTAAGTTGTGCAACTTTATCTTCGGATAGACCACTGCTGCGGGAGATGCGCTCAACGATATGGCGATAGTGATCTCGTGTGTGAAAATCCATGCACCCATAGATGCCATTGATGTCCCTTTTGAGAAGTTGTTCCACAGCACTTATGTCTTCAACAAAGTCGCGCCAATTGTTCTTTGCCAAAAAACGGAGACTATTGATACTATTACTGACTGATACCTGATCTGCAGCGAGCGTCTGATTCTCAATAAGGATCATGGCATTGATTGAATCCGCGGTTCCGGAAAGTTGCTGTTCAACCCAATGAATGGGTAACGCAAGCGCTACCCCCTTCCACTGAAGCTTTCTTGCAAACTCAGCAACGAATGCACTCGTCAAAGGCGGCTTTGATCGCGCCATGTCCGCGATTTCTAATATAAGGTCTTTCGGATTTTTCTCTGCGATATCAATCATCTGCTTGGCCCAGGTGTTGCCAAGCGCAGAATCTTTTCGGTCTACTGCGATCCGCGCAGCCACGCGACTGAGATTTTCTATCAATGCAAGTCGTAGCATAATGGGAAAAGCCCACAACTCACCTAATGTCAGTAATCGTTCTTTTTGATAGGCAGTAATAAAATTCTCTAACCGATCAATATCGACATGACCATCGCCATGCGAAATAATTTCAATAGCAATACTGTACACGCGTGGAAAGCCACTCAGCGAGCCGGACTTTAGTTTTGGTAAGCCCTTGCTATATCCCTTTGGTAAGTGTCTTTTGGCAATTCGAATTTGTTCGTCAATCAGGTAAAAATTATCGAGCAACCATTCGGCAGCCGGACTAATAGGTTTCTTTTCTTTTACTCCTATTTGCAGTAACTCATTTACCTGAAATAATATATTTTCATTGTCATCTAGTTCTTTAAGTAGCAATTCAACAGAATGGCTGAAGGACACAGAATGGTGCACTGCTAACTGCTGTGCATGATGCTCCATTTGTTCGTTGCTGAGAAGTTCAGCACGCAGGGGTGGATTTTCATTTACCTCTTTTCGGGTAAAATCTTTTTTAGGATAGATACTTACTGGGGAGAGTAGATCGTTGATTACGCTGGCTTTTACCTTCATGGAGGATATCTAAAAAATTTAATAGTTTAATTAAATATTTTATTTAACTCATCCGTAACAAAGGGTTTATATAAAATTCGAAATGTTGTAGCGGTGGTTTTAGGACCATCCATACCGCTTATAAGAGTTAGGTTTACATTCGGGTAATTCTTCAGAATGAAATCGACTTGACCCCACCCATAGCCATCAGGAAGATTGTTGTCCAGCAGAATGTAATCTGGATGTTCGGCCTCAAGAATTTTTAAACCCATTAAAATAGAGGGGGCGACAAATACCTTAAATTTCTTTTCCGCAAAGTAATTTGTCATAAGCAGGTTGAAGTCTTCTTCATCGTCAATGATCAATACTTTTTTATCCTCCATGGGTACAGACATACACATGGTAACAGCTAAAACCTTACCAGAAAAACTGCCCCCACAAAAAACTCTTCACCTTGTGTTTGTGGGTCTCAATTGACAATTAAAATTATGCGCTTTTGGCGTAAGACGTTTAGCTTCTATAAATACATTGGTCATCAACCTCCTACGGCAGGTGCACCAATATTTTTAACGATTTTTAGGTGGATATTCGTGCGTTGGTGGCAAAATTTTCTAGTATAAAAGGGCCTACTTTTGGTGCGCAATTGTCACCTCTCTAAGGCCATTTCTATACTGGCTTAGTTTGAAAATGGGGAATAAAAAGAAATTACTTGGGGATTTTTCTCTACACCAAAAAATTCTATTTGCCAAACAATGGCTGAAATCTGTAGTTAAACCGAGGCCATGTTGCCGAGATTGGAAAACTGAAAAACTCCTATTTTGCCATAGAAATAAATTGCAATAATTTGGATATTAACCTGTTTAATGGTTGTTGGTGCAAACCACTCAATAAAATAGAAGGACACGGAACCGACTGCTAAAAATATGTAGTTATCACCGCCAACGAAGTCGAAGCGAAAGAGGGGAGATAGAATAAATTTCTTGTAGGTTTGTTGCCACAGAGTAAACGGACACGATTGAAGGTAGCGGCAAAGGCTACATCAAGTGCTATGAAAAAATACGCTACACAACTCATGCTTATTGTTATTGTCGCAGTGCTTACTTCTGTAGCAATGCTAACCTACGGTAACCTAAACAACCTATTGGTTGAAAGGGACTTGGTGAGGCACTACAATAGGACTCTACGTGAGGTAGAAACTATTTTGTCTATTGTAAAGGATGCGGAGATTGGCCATCGGGGCTTTCAACTTACACGCGACAGTTCTTTTTTAGAACCCTATCTTGCTTCATTGACCACTGTAGAGATAGCTGTTCATACGCTCGACAGTTTAATGGTCACCAGTGCTCAACAAGTAAGACTAGATACAATAAAAGGGCTAGTAAATAATCAGTATCGGCTTGTTGCCGAAATGCTGGTGACGACTAGCCAGAAAGGTGCCTACAAAGATGCCACCTATGAAACGCTATTATTGCGAGGCGAAAGAAACATGAATACATTGCGCAACCAGATAAAAATATTTTCAGATGTTCAGCGCGAACTGCTTATGACACGGTTAAGCAGGGAAAAAGAATATTATGATTTGGCTCCCATTGCAATTTTAGTATATGGTTTATTGGCTATTGGATCTGTTGTTATTTTGTTTTACAGAGTGTCAGATGCATTGCGCAAACGCACCCTTGCCGAACGTGAATTAGTAGAGAAAAATACCTCGTTGGAAATTGCTCAAAACTTATTGCGAAATGTTCTCAACAGCTCGCCAAACTCCATTCTGGCATATAAGGCAATACGGGATAACAAAAATGAAATAGTAGATTTCGAAGGGATGTCAGTTAACGAGGCGGGGCTGAACTTTGCGAATATGAAAGAAAAAGATATTGTTGGCAAAAGTTTGCTTGCCACCTTCCCTCACGCAGCACTGGAACTCGTTGATGTGTATAAGGAAGTAGTAAAATCAGGCGAATCTAAAAACATTCCTGCTTTTGAATATACGGGTTTTAACCAATGGTTTAACATTACAATTGTGAAATCAGGCGATGGCTTTGTGGTTACATCAGTTAACATAACCGATCTAAAAATCAAGGAAAAAAGGCTTGAGCAAATCAACAGCGATTTAAAGCGCAGCAATGAAGAACTTGAACAATTTGCCTATGTTGCCTCGCACGATTTGCAAGAGCCGTTGCGTAAAATCCGGGCCTTTGGAGATCTTTTGGCCACCGAGTTTATTACCAAAGAAGCTGATGCATTGGATTACATACAACGTATGCAAAATGCTTCCTCACGCATGCAGGTGCTGATACAAGATATTTTGTCTTTTTCCAGGGTTTCGCAAAATAGCTCAAAACAAGAACCGCTTGACTTGAATAGTTTAGTGAACGAAGTAGTCGATGATTTAGAAAACCAGATCGTGCGAGAGAATGCGGAGGTTATTATTGAAAATCTCCCTACCATCAATGGCGACAGGGCACAAATCAAGAGACTTTTCCAAAACCTAATTAGTAACGCCATTAAGTTTCATCAGCCGGGTAGGCCTCCTCGTGTAACCGTCACAGCCACAAAATTGTCTTCTGCCAAAATGCACCTTAGCTTCCAGAATGCAAATCCTAAAACGAGTTATTGCAGATTTGAAGTGGCCGATAACGGTATTGGCTTTGACGCCCAATATACCGAGAAGATTTTCAATATTTTCCAGCGTCTCCACGGGCGCACTGACTACGAAGGAACAGGGATTGGCCTGGCTATCTGCAAAAAAATTGTGACCAACCACTGGGGCTACATTACAGCTGAATCATCCAAAGACGGATCAACTTTTATTGTTATATTACCTGTCACTTAGACACCCAGAATATGAGAACCTCGGTGAAGTCAATTTCAATTTTAATGGCAGACGATGATGCTGACGATCGGATGTTGATGAAAAAGGCCTTTGAGGCAAATCAGCTTCTGAATATCCTACAGTTTGTCGAAAACGGTGCCGAACTGTTAGACTATCTAAAAATGAAAGGTAAATTTCTGCAAGTTAAGACCGTAAGACCACACGTTATTTTTCTGGATTTGAACATGCCCAAGGTAGACGGCCGTGAAGCGCTAAGCTTAATAAAGGCTGATCCGGACCTACGGAGGATACCCGTAATTGTTTTAACTACCTCCACAGCCCAAGACGACATTTTCCAAACCTATGATTTGGGTGCAAACTCCTTTATTTCTAAGCCAAGTAGCTTTAGTGATTTGGTAGAGGTCGTTGGTAAGCTTAAAGAGTATTGGTTCAATACGGTAGCACTTCCGACTACTTAATGATCATAATAGATAGTCTTAAAGCCTATTTTATAAAAGGAACAATCATAAAAGTCTTGATTGTTGATGACGATGGTGACGATGTATTACTCGCTCGTAAGCATCTGCTGCAAAATGACCATTGTATATTTGAACCAACTTGGGAATCCAACGCCACTAAAGCCAGAGAACGAATTCTGTAAGAGGATTTCACTATTTTTTTTAATCGACTTTAAACTCGTTGCCTAAACTGGGTTAGATATCATTCAATATGCACAATCAAAAGGAGTATTGAAGCCCTTCATCTTACTCACCGGCCAAGGCGATACCCAAATAAATATTGATGCCAGTCACGAAAGACAACACTGCTATTGTTACCGTTTCTGACATGGGCAAAGGCATTCGTCCTAATCACCTAGAAAAATTGTTCGAACCTTTCATTTGCCGCTAAATCGAACGGACTAGGGTTGGGGCTCAACTCTACCAAAAACGTTCTCACGAGCCATAATTTCGAAATAGGTAGCCAACCAACTTGGTAAGGGCACAGCCTTTGGTATTATCTTTACTACTGCTGAACACTAGTTATAATTGCCTGTGCATTTGCCCACTGCCAGAAAATAGCTGGTGAAGCCAGTAAAGGAATTGTTGCTAGCTGAAACAGTGGCTACTCTAGCTGTCCACTTAGTGGGGTAACCTTTCTACACCTAGCTATAAAATTTCACAATAAGAACTAATGACATCCATAAAAACACATTAAATTTCACGCTTTTCAACGTTGGCATATTTTTTAGATTACAACAGTTAAAGTTTAAACTAAAAAATTAGAACTATGAAAACGCATCGAGAAAATAAAGACGACAACAAAAGTATCTCGTCAAAAAGTACTCATTCGATCCCTTCAACTAAAGGGAGAGGATTAAATGAAGATCAGCAAAAGCAGCGCGTTAACACAGACGGTGAGGATGAGGTTATCGAAAATGAAGATATCGCCTTCAGCGAATCTGAAGATTCTAAAGACGCGAAAGACAGACCGTTTTCTACGCCTCGTGCAAACGAAGAGCGAGAAATAAAACAGCGAACCAACAGTCCTAAATCAAGATAATAGCATTAGAAATGACCAAGTTAGTCGGTTCACCATGAAGGGAGGAACATGCGATTGACTGGCCATTTCTTTTTTTATATGCTAAAAAAAATAATAACCAAGAAAGCAATTAAGTTTAATCCTTGCAGCTATTTTCTTCACAGCGCATCTTAGTGCAAGCGCACAGGAAAGTTCGATGGGCAACTGGAAGCTGATAGCAAAACGGGTTGTAGACTACACATTTGACAGGGATGTTATATCAGCTCACAAAACCACCCCGATCTATTCGGCTATTAAAATAAAAGTGAGGGAAGAATCATTGACAGTGCGCAAAGCAACTGTAGTTTTTAAAAGCGGCACTAACTAAGAGGTAAATTTACTCAAGGATTTGGATAAAGGAACCGATGGTAAAATAATCGATCTCGCAGGTGCCGATCGCGGAATTGAAAAAATCCTATTTTGATAAGTTACAAAAAGCAAGTCGGATGAAAGGTGTGTAATAGAAGTGGGGGGCAAAAGATAGTTTTTTGTCTTTGTCAGTTTAATATCAAAAGTCCGCGAATAAACATTTTATGCAAAAACAATCTACGGCAAAAAAGCTTCGCACACCCCAGCAACAAAATAGGCCGGGCGTTGAAAGCAAGATGAGACCAACGCCATCGAGCGAGCCTACCGATTATTCAAAAGGTAAACTGTATGGAAAGGTGGCACTCATTACGGGAGGCGACAGTGGCATTGGAAGGGCAGTAGCAGTGTTGTTTGCGCAGCAAGGAGCAAAAATTGCAATCGCCTATTTGAACGAACATGAAGATGCTGCCGAAACGAAAAGAATGGTAGAAGAATACAGCGAGTGCTTTTTGTTGCCGGGCAATTTGAGCAAGGAAAGTCAGTGCTATAAAATTGTAAAGCAAACCATTAAACAGTTTGGTCAATTAGATGTGGTGGTGAATAATGCAGCACTACATTATGAGCGTCAAAATCTAGGAGAGATATCATCCCAGCAGTTGATAGAAACATTTTCAACGAATGTGTTCCCCTATTTTTGGGTGACACAAGCAGCCTTGCCCTATTTAAAAAAAGGAAGTTGCATTATCAATACAGCCTCTGTTACCGCCTATCGTGGTAGCGACACATTAATTGATTACGCATCTACCAAAGGCGCCATTGTTACATTTACACGAAGCCTTTCTTCTAACCTTGCCAAAAAAGGAATTCGTGTGAATGGGGTTGCACCTGGCCCCATCTGGACTCCGCTCATTGCTTCCTCCTTTAAGCCAAAAAAAATTGCCAAATTTGGCAGTGATGTACCTATGGGCAGGGCAGGACAGCCAGCAGAAGTTGCGCCCAGTTATCTTTTCCTAGCGAGTAAAGATTCCGCCTACATGACCGGTCAGTTTCTGCATCCTAACGGAGGCGAGATTGTAAACGGCTAGAAAAATTATCTATCTATTTATCAATCAGCACGAATTCTTGTTGCGAGAAATCAATATCAATGAGTTGCCGGAGGTTTCTACAGAGCGTTTGAAAATTACCAGGCTTGGTGAGAAAAAACCTTGCCCCCAATAACTTAGATTGCTCCACATCGCTGCTATTTGTGAATGGTTTAAACTAATTTCATTAAAGTTTGTGATGAAAAGTGTGCCAGCTAGAAACACCTACAATCCGTTAAAATTTGTGCGTTAACAAGAATTGATTTCCAGATATTTCTACAAAAGTGTTTATTAAATATTAACTTGAAATGGTGTAAATAACTATTAACGAACCGTTGACTTAGAGCTTTTTTAGGATTTTTGCAAATTCTAAAATGGATACCCTATGGCAATGTTTAAAATAAGGTTTTGTTTTCTCCAATCGGTGCTGCCGAAATCAATTTGATTAAATACCCATCTATCACCCTCTGGTAGGTATGGCTTCCTTAGCGGAAATGCCACATCGAAACGGAGCACAAAAAAATTGAAATCATATCGAAGGCCTGCGCCACCACCCACGGCTAATTGGGTTAAAAATTTATTTTTGTCAAACCTAGAACCTTGTCGGGATGGGTCTTCGTTCCACATCCAGATATTTCCCGCATCTATGAAAAAAGCCCCTTTCAATGATTTCAAAATATCAAACCGATATTCAACGTTGCTCTCTATTTTAATATCTCCTCGTTGATCGATAAAAAAAGTTGATGAGTTTAATGTGCTGTCTCTACGCACATTGTACGTTCCTGGCCCTACTGAACGTGCCGGAAATGCGCGAATACTGTTTGATCCGCCCACAGAAAACTGCTTAATGTAGGGCAGGTTTCGCGAGTTTCCATAGGCATATCCTGTTCCTACCGTTACCCTCGTAACCAATCTGCTTTTCATATTGAATGGTAAATAATAACGAAAGTCGAGATTGATCCGCGCAAATTGAGAAAACGGAGAACCAAGTAGTTGATAGGGGGTTTCTGTTTGTGGGCTAATGCGCTGCACCAGCTGAAGGAAGTTCCCCGCTACATCAATGGTTGCGTTGAAGTACACATCTGATTTTCTATTCTCCTTGGCTTCAAATTTCCCCATAATGTCTTCCCTCATCTGTGTATTGAACGTAAATGAATAGCGCGATCCAACAATGAATTGATTTTGGAAGGAATTGGCTAATGTCGGATTTTTTTCCAACAGAGCATCAAAGGCTTGTGAGGTTTGGCTTGATTTTATAAAGCTAATATCAGCAGGGAATAGCTCATGAGTCTTCAATGTAGTCTCGCGCCACGTATATCCGTATGCCACGTTAAGAGAAGCGAGCCGGAAGTAGTCAAGACGTTGTTGAAAATCATAGCTGATTTTAAATTGCGTTTGTGGAAGGTATTTGGATGAACTAGATTGGATACGGATGGGTGAAATAAAACGGGGCGCAAATAGGCTAGCTTCTGCTCCGAACTCGATAGCATTCAGTGCACCTAATTGCTGTCCGCCAATTTGCCATTCGTATGCAGCGTTGACTTTAAACTGAAACATCTCTGCACCACGTAGCGTATTGCGATTAGTAAATGTGATACCCACCCCGGGGCCAACAAAATTGTTAGATTTCGAAACTGCCTGAACTTCTAACCGGACTGATTTTTTGAGCAAAGGCGTTAAGTAAATGTTGGCGTCAAGTGACGATGAATCGGTTTTGTTTTTAGTAAATTTCAAATTGACAAACTTAAAGGTTTTCAACCCCATCAGCCGACTTATCGTGTATTCATGATTAATTCGCCTATAGATACTGTCCGGCCTTACATTTATAACATCGGTGATTATTTTTGGACGGAAAGCGTGTTGACTATCGATATAATTAAAACCATCGATCCGAATAGTATCATTTTTTGTCCGCATACTATCGTTGGTTAATAGGTAGTCAGGAAATACGTTTACAACTTTAACGTTATATACCTGTTTTGCTTGCGCGGGCATATTTCGTAGATATGTTAATTTGACATCTACCATTTTATTACCAACCGTACTATCGGCATCAAATAGCAAATAACGGCTATCAAAATAGTAGTACCCATAATTTTTGGCAACCTCTTCGATCCGTTCCTTTTCATTTTTTAACTCATCAAGCCTGAAACGTGTTTTTTTATCCAGTAAACTAGGAGTTTTAATGGCATCAACAAACTCCCTCTTCGTGGAATCAAGAACGGTATAATCTATTTGTCTTAGACGGTAGAAAGCTTGGAGATTGACGGTGTAAATTACACGACTGGCCTTCTTGTTTGTTTTCACGTCATAGGATACCGTTGATTTGAAGTATCCATTGTTGTTCACCTCCAACTCCAACATTTGTGTTGTTTTTTTAGGCGTTGCGTCCGACAGTAAAACAGGAGGTTTGCCGAGTTTGTTTTTTATTAAATTCCGCAACCCTTTCTTCTTTTTAGGTGTACCAGCGACATAGTAAAACCAAACGGTAGGTCTTGCACCTAAGATAACTGTGTTGGGCTTTGGAAGAATATAGGACTGTAACATATTTGTTAACCGTTTTTTTTCTTTAGTAGTTTCTTGCGTATTAATTTTTACAGTGCCCCCAGTATAAAATGATTCATCATCTTTTAAAAATCGAGTTGCTGTGCAACCCATGAGTAGCAACATAAGTAGAAGATTACCTACCCTGTAGTACATGGTCTTGCCTTTAAATTTAATTATCCAATATTGTTTATTTTGTTTTGTCATTGGATCTGAACAATTCCTGAAGAGTAGTGTAGTCCCTGATATAGATTAGGCCGATTCCCGTCTCTATTAATTCGCCATCAATCATGTCAAAATTGCTGGAGCGAAAACCTGTTACCCTTAGTCGGCCATCCGTAGTAAGTTTGTATTCAAGGGCCAAATCGCCAACGTAATCGGTTACTGAATTTCGACTGGTATTTTGACCTTCAATATCTACATTGCCTGAGAGTTTTACCACCAAGCGATCATTAAAAAGATTTTTAGATACACCGAGTTGTGCCCTTGTTTCTCCGCGTACCTCAGTCCCCCTATTATTTTGATATGACTTTAAGTCAAAGCTGAGTTGAACACCCTTTATATTCTTTGAAAGGCGATTAAGTTGTTCTGAAAGCAAACGGCTTACACTTCCCCTTGCCGTATTGCTAGTACTTCCCGACTGACTTTCAAATGGGTTATCTGAGATAAATCGTTGGAGTATTAGTAGGGCAAAAACCTGCTTGTTTAGATCTGACTCACGGGTGTTTACATCTTGAAGTTTCGCATAGATGGCACCCCCCAACACATTTCTCTTTTCATCGGGCATATCGAGCGCAAAGCTTAGTTGTGGAGCTAATAATTTACCCTTCATATTCAAGTGAACCAAAAATGTGAGAACTTGATTATATGCTCGCATTTCAGCTTGATTGGAAATGTTGATTTGGTTATAAACCAAGTCGAGCGGGGAGGTTTCCACTCTGTAGCTTGCCTGTATATCCAATTCCGCATTTAGTGGATCACCCGACCAAGTAATGGAACTCCCTTTCACGATTTGAAATTCACGTTTCAATAGCTTGTAAAAGGAAAAACTATACGTACCAGTTGTTATTTCATATCGCCCTGAAAGATTGGTGTTGCCGGAGGCTTCTGAATTGAATACCAATGTTGAATTCCCTTTTAGCGAAAGTTGATCACCTGTAGCGGGGTCGATAACAATATTCAAAACCGATTTATCGGTCAGATCAAGTGTGGCAGTAACGTCAATCCCTCTGAATAAAGATTGAACCGTATCTTCAAAAATAATAGTGCTAAGAAAGGGATCGTTCTTTCTATTTGCATCCACAAACCTTACAATCCCTTTTTGTTCGAGGGCGGCTTTTTCCGCAGTGGGTACTACATACGTGAGCTTACTGCCGGCACCTAAGCCAACGGTCATGTCAATTTTCGGTTCATTGATATTTCCGGTAATATGGGCATTAGTATTCACCAGTGTAGTGCCGAAATAAAGGCTGTTATCTTCGATGGTGGTATTTAGCAACTGAAAATTAGTTGAAGTAACTTTCAAGTCGAAATCAAAATCTTTGTAGCGCTCCGTGAGGATGGAGCCATTTATAATTGCTTCATTATTTTTTAGATCCGTTACCTTAAAATTGGTTAAGACAATACCCTTTTCTTCAAAGAAAATTTTTTCGTTTTTTAACAAAAAAGAAGTGTTGAGATAGGTAGATACGAAGCTGGCATCTTTGAAGGCAAGCGACCCGCGAATGGATGGAGTTGTTAGATTGCCGGAAAGATTTATTCTGCCCTCTACTGAACCGTTCACATTCCTTAACTGATTCAAAGAAAGTGGCTCAATCAATGCTAGATCAAACGGAGAAAGAGCAACATCAATATCAAAGGTAGAGAGGGAGGGAGCCTGCATAAAAAAGCCCTTTGCCCTCAATTTGGTTTTTTCGCCCTGTACGTTCATTTCGATGGAGTAGCGATTGGAGGTATGAGTGAGTGACAGGGAGGCGTCTCCCCATTTTTTTTCAAAGAGCGTCAATTGTTTTATTTCAAGCATCGAATTAAATTCTCCGCTGCGTGAAGTCGTGAACGTAAAATCGCCATTTAACTCCCCACTGGCAGGTGCCACACCTTCCACTAGGTGAGTAAGGTTAGAAAGCTGCCATCGCAAAAATTGAAATGAAACAGAAGAATCCCGCGCAATAGTAACCACTGAAATCTTTTCATTCTCGCTCGACAAATTCAAGTTGTGTGCCACTAAACCGCCTCTGCCAAACTGAAGATAATTGTCTACAGGAACACGCCAGTTTTTGTAATTTAAAATGACTTCGTCCGGAATGAAATGATACCGGAAATTGGGCAACGCACTTTGTATTACACCGCCCAAAACATATTTCTCTTTTGCATCCGAATCAAAGATTAGCAGCTTGGTATGAACGGAATCATGAGAAACGACTCCTGAAACCTGTAGTGCAGCAATACGTATTGTGTCTATTGAAAACTCCTTTACGCGTACTTTATAGCGAAGGGCTTTATTGTCAGAATCAATATTTAGGGTCAATGAGTCGACAGAAGTTGACGCATACCTCAGTTTAGAAATCTCGATTGCGATATCTAGTTTATTTTTCTCGCTGTCAAATTCACCTGATATTTTTCCTGGAACAAAAGAATGAAGTTCTGGAAAAATAATTTCTGTCAGAAGGTCGGTTTTCTTGATGATAAGATCAAACTTAAAATTTTGAGGCTTAACGGTAGTATCGACCAAACGATCCTGTAAAGAGAAATAGCGATTGATTTGTTGTTTAAAAACCTGTGGTAGACTGAACAGATTAAACGTGCCTTTAAAATCCCCTGTTAGAATATCGGAACGAATGGAAACTTCACTTTCTCCCTGCTGATCGATGGAAGCGAACAATAATGAGTCTACTTTATATAGGGCATTGCCGTTATAAATGGCCACATTTCTAATTTTTAAGTTGCCGTTAATTACTTTCAAATCTGAGGTGGCAAGATTGATATCGATTGCTGCTCTGGCTTTTAAGGGTCGCTTGGAGAGATGTAAACGTTGAAAGTCTGCATTTTTCAAATTAAAGTTGAAGGTGTACAGCGGAATATCTTTTTGGTAGTCGATATCGCCTTTAAACTCGAAGTCAAGGTTTTTATCTTTTAGCTGCGCCAAGCCCGTAAATAAGTATTTTTTCACGGTTCCATTCATTTTGAAATCGCGGTATTCGTAATTATTGTATTCCAGCTTTGAAATGTGTAGATCAACAATAGCATCTAGGCTATCTATGGTCAATCCAGAGCCAATTACAGAAACTTTCAAATCTAGTTTACCGAGTTCTTTCTGCTTTAGAATTTTACCTAAATCAAAAGCAGATGAATTGAGTCGGACATCGTAGGTAGGTACCCCTGTCAACGAAACTTTTGCAGTCGCGTTTAGTTTCCCAAAATCGCTGATGAGCAGCACGTTCAAGTGAGGTTCCTTTATTTTTCCTTTTAAATCCCCTGTAAGCTCAACCCATGTCGGCAATTGGATAGATGTTGGAATTAAAGTATCGGGAAGAATGGCTTTTAAGTCGATGGCGGATGTATAGAAACGATCCAGTATTACATTCATAGACGTTTGGCTGACCGTAGGCAAACCTTTTATAGCACCTCGAAGCGCAATGGATGTATTGTTTAGTGTTTGAAGATTAAGTTTCGAAACTAGCAGATCATTAATTCTACCTGTCATCTTTGTATCGATCGATAGTTTCTCATCAGGCGGTAAACGAATCGGCAAGCTATTTGTAAGGGTGGGAGAGAAATAAAGAATGTCTTTTAAACCTATCACGGATTTGTCCACGTTCAATTCAAATTCAGTTCTTTGAAAATTATGCTGGAAATCGGCAATCGATAAAAACGAAGCGTGTGTCGACAACGTCAGATCAGAATTTTTTGTTTTTAAATTGAAGTTCCTTATGTCAACTGAAGTATTTTTTACCGTAAACTCACCCGACAGAGATTGAATAGTAAATTCATTTTTATCATTCACAGATAGCTTTTTAACAGAAGCCTGTATGAGTTTGTCTGTCGTAAAAATATTCTCCATATCCAGGGTAAAGCCTCGAAGCCAAACATGATTCTTGTCAAACTGATTTTGCTCAACCGGTTTGCCATAATCATAATAATGAATACTATTATTGCTGCACGTAAGCCGAGTGAGTTTAACATTCCATAAAGTAGAGAGCGAAAACGATTTGGCAATCGTATCTGGTTTAGGCTTCTTACTAGTATCTGTTTCTCCACGAAATGTATATGAAACAAACGAATCAATAAATTTAATAGAATTCAGATCAATCAAACGATTTTGTAAACTGATAGTATTGGCACTAATTTCCAATTCGCCAAGAGTGGCATTCAATTGTTGATTGTTCAAATTGTTTGAATAACGCAGCGTAATGTCTTTTAGATTTAGGTTTCGAAAACTAATATTGAATGGAGTTGTAATAGCTGTATCCAGTTCTACCGAGTTGGCCTGCCGGATATTACGTTGATTAAAATCTACGCGGCTATTTTTCCAATCGATGGAGGATACTATAAAATTTGTTGTTGTTGGATCAAATCCATCAGTTTTGATTGTGAGTGATCCGATTTTGGCTTTTAAATCATTACCTACTAGCCGATCATCATACCTCAATGACGTCTCTTTTATCTCTATGTCTCCAATAAGCATTTTCCAAGAAGATTGAGTAGTATCACTTGCTATTGTATCTGGCGCAAACGCTTGGATGATGTAATCGAAATTGAAGGTTAAATTGTCTTGTGGTCGTATTACCTTGACAACGGAGCTAGTTAATTCTATTGTATTCAGTTGAATGCGATTCTTCGTTAATGCCCATAAATCGGTATTGATAGAAAGACTATTTATAAATAGAAGTGTATCCCTCGATTGATCTTCCGCATATATACCTTGTATCACTATTTTTTTTGGGAAGGAAATGGAAATTCTTTCAATCCTTACCTTTGTTCCTATTTTGTTCTCCAAAAAGCGAACAGCCCTTTGGGTAAGCTGATCTTGAACGATAGGGAGACGGATAAGTAGAATAATCGAAACCAGCATGAGCAGAAAGACAGTAGCGACCCATGCTACGGTCTTCAGCAGTTTCTTAAAAATGTTCTTTCTATCTTTAATAATCACGAAGTTTATCGTTCAATTTGAGAATAGTGTTCGGTAAACTGAGCAAGGAGTTGATTTCTATTTGTGATTTATTGTTAAACAACCAAATTAGGATTCAAGTGTTTTTAAGGATTTTAGTAAATTGGTTTTTTCCGTTAACACTTCACTGAAGATATCTCCCATTTTTTCAACACGCTGAGCTATGTTTAAAATATTGAAATCAGTTGGTTTGAGGCTATGCTTTACCTCTTTCCAGCGTATCGGTGTTGAGATACTAGCGCCTGGTACAGGGCGAAGGCTGTACACAGATGCCACCGTCTGACCACGCCTGTTTTGTAGAAAATCCAAGTAGATTCTATCGCCCCTCTTGCTCAATGAACGTTCTAGTGTTGTGAAACTTGGAAGTTTTTCATTTGCTAGCGTAGCAATGTGCTCGGCAAAAGGCCGTACTTGGTCGTAGGTATATTTTGCGTGTAAAGGAATATAGATATGGATGCCCGTTGCACCGGAAGTTTTGCAATAGCAAGTAGCCTTGGCTTTGTCCAGAATTTCCTTAATCACCAATGCTACATCAATCACCTGATTGAACGTATTTTTTTGAGACGGATCAATATCCATTATTAAATAGTCGGGGTGATCAGGTGTGTTTACTCGCGCATTCCATGGATTCATTTCAATACAACCGAGATTTGCAAGATAGACTAAGGTTGCTTGGTTGTTGCAGAGAATATAATCGATATTTTTTGCTGTGCTTTCCGAGAAGATGCTGGCGGTCTTCACCCACTGGGGAGCGAGATCTCCAGCGTCTTTGTGGTAAAAGCTTGAACCATTGATTCCGTTCGGATTTCGTTTTAGCGACTGCGGACGGTCTTTTAAATAGGGTAGGATGTAACGCGCGATAGTGTTGTAATATTTCACCACGTCACCTTTCGTAAAACCATCCTTAGGCCAGAAGATTTTTTGCTGATTGGTTAATTTGACTTCGTGCTTACCTATAGTGACAACTCTGTCGTTTTCGATCGTGGTAGCTTTCGGTTTTGCTGTTGATGACACGCGATCGAAGTGATCCACTTCACCGCCCCTTTTATCGACTCGTAAACCCAGAAAAACGGGATGTCTCATAATGCCGTCTTGTGTGAGCTCGGTGTATCTGACGTTGCACACCAATGTTGGAAGTAACCATGTCACCGGAGCATTAACGGGAACTTCTGATTCAAAAGGAGATTTCTTAGCTTTCACGGGCTGGAATTTATCGAAGAGTTCCTTCAAAATTTTTTCCGTGAAACCAGTGCCCACATGGCCGCGATAAGCTAATTTTCCCTTTTCATAACTTGCTAGAATTAATGCACCAAAATATTTTCTACTATTCTTTGGGGCGGTGTATCCTGCGATTATGGCTTCTTGTGTTTTGAGATTTTTTATTTTTAACCAATTGTCAGATCGCCTTCCTTTCTCATACGTACTGTCAGCTCTCTTGGCGATCATTCCTTCCAAACCACCAATTTTTACAATCTCTCTAAAGAATATCTCTCCATCTCTCGTTACATGATCGCTGTATTTAAGGATGTCGCTTTTTGGAATGAGTTTTTTTGCTATTGCCTTTCGCACCAGCAATGGTAGCTGGGTCAGATCCTTTCCCTCCCATTGAAGACAGTCGAAAATATAGTAGACCAGCGCACCGCCATGACTTTCTGCATAGTGTTGTAGTTTCTGAAAACTTGGCTTTCCATTTTCGTCCAGTATAACAATTTCGCCATCGAGAATAACATCTTTCTTTAATTTTTTTAACTCCGTTACAATTGAAGGATAGAGCTTAGAAAAGGACAAACCGTTACGAGAATATAGTTCTACAGTGCCTTGGTAGATCTCAGCAATTCCTCTGTACCCATCCCATTTTATTTCAAAAACCCACTGGTCATCGCTGAAGGGTTCTTCGGCAAGAGCCGCCAACATAGGTTTAATGGCATGTTTTAGTTTCCCAGACCTAGAAACTAAAGTACTATGTTTTTTTTTAGTTGAAGTAGACATAGACTTACCGACAGATGATTCTATTTCAAATCCATCAATAGCATATTCGTCACGGTGTTTTATCAGGAGCCAGTTCTTTTCTTTACCGTCTTTCATGCGCACCAGTGCAAAGGATCCCTTCAGTTTCTCACCTCGAAGAATGAATTTTAGAGAACCTTCTTTTAACCCTTTCCTTAAAATAGATTCCGGAGACTTTTCACTTTTGCTTTCAGGCCCATATAAGCCGGTATCATAAATTTCTACCGTTCCGGCTCCGTAATTTCCTTTTGGGATAGTGCCCTGAAACTTTCCGTACGAGAGTGGATGATCTTCTACCATGACAGCAAGACGTTTGATAGCTGGGTCTAAAGAGGGTCCTTTGGGTATTGCCCAACTTTTTAAAACACCATCGAACTCTAGTCTAAAATCATAGTGTAAATGTGAGGCGTGATGACGCTGCACAACAAACTGCAATTTACCCTTGGCTGAACCCATTTCATTGCTTGGCTCTGGTGTTGTCTGGAAATTTCTTTTCTTTTTATAGGAGGCTAGACTCATGATGCCTTTTTTAAACTTGCTTTCAGCTGAGCCATGATATCGACTGACCTGCGATGTGTCACTTTCAATACTGGTTGCTTAGTAACTTTGCCTTTTGATTTCGCTTTAATTAACTTCATCAATTCAGCCGAATACGTGTCTTTAAACTTGGCAATGTTGAATTTGCTGGTGAGCTGGCCAATCAGCAACAACGCCATTTTCAATTCTTCTTGTTTTGGTTTCACAGATGAGGGAATCTTCAATTCAGATGTCTCTCTAATCTCCTCTGCAAAGCGAATTTTGTTGAGTACAATTACATTTCCGTGTGGCTTTATCAAACATAAGTGTTCTTTACTCCGCAGAACAAAACTGCCTAAACCTGCCTTACCGCTTTTTTGAAGAGCCGCTAGCAAAAGAACATACGCCTTTTCCCCTGATTTGTCGGGTTCGAGATAATACGGAGTTTCAAAATAAATACTATCTACTTCGCTCTCTAAAATGAACGCACTAATATCGATCAACTTGGATTTCGCTGGACTTGCCTTTTCAAAATCCGTGTCTTCAAGAATCACATAGTTTCCATTTAGATCATATGCCTTCACAATATTTTTCCACTCTACCACTTTTTTTGTCTGCTCATTAATTCGCTGAAACTTGATGTGTGCATGATCTATTTTATCAAGCATATCAAGATCGAGGGAACTATCCTGCGATGCACTATATAGTTTGACTGGAATATTCACCAGACCAAATCCAATAGAACCTGTCCAAATTGACTTCATACCTGTGGCTTTTAAAGCGAGTGTCTTAAATTTATTTTACAAGGGGATTAATAAAAAAATATCAAAGGCCGATTGAAGGCTTGATGCAGTTTCGGTTATATCCCACAAAGCACTAGTCGTTTAAAAATATGCCAGAATTTTCCGGTCGGCAGAAAACTGAAAACTAATGCCAGTAAAATAAAGCTGGGGAAAATTTGCCGCTATTGGGGATGTTGGGGTCCATAAAAAGGTATAGAAAGATTTGCTCGGCAAGAAAAAAATCTCAATTTAAGTGTGTAAAACTTCTACAACGTGTCCATTCCAATGCACAGTAGTTTGGTGAGGAAAGAGACCATCTGTGCTACCTGATAGTAGATTTTTGAGAGATATGAGCTATTCATCACCAGCTGCCTGCAAGTTGAATTGGAATACAACACACGGGGCAATGTTTTGGCATATTTTTGTATACATGGTTCGCCTATCCACACGTGGTATCGATTGGAACATGAACGATTACAACTAAAACAAAATAGAGTATGGAAGAAGAAAAAAACCCTTCGGAGAGGTGGGTTGATGGCGCAGAAAACTTTGTTCAAACCTATCGCGATCTAATCACCATTCGTATTATCGATCAAACCTCCCGCGGTGTCTCCCTGAGTATTTTAGGAATGATAACGCTTATGTTTACTTTGTGTATACTGATGTTCGTAGGATTGGGTACTGCGTGGTGGCTAGGAAAAGAGCTCGGAGATACAGCCGCGGGTTTCTTTATCGTTGGTGGGGCATTCCTACTTATCATCTCCTTGCTGCTTCTAACGGCTCGTAAATTTCTACTCCCTATTCTCCGCAATATTGTAATCAAAGAGATTTATGAGGAAGATAAATAACTATGAAGAGTTAATCCTTGAACAAACCCGACTAGAAATCGACCTTCAGAACCAAAAAACTGTTCTTAAAGCGGAGATAACTTCGCTTAAAACTAGGCTTGAACCC
>JBBSCN010000004.1:0-42087 GCA_038250265.1 Cytophagales bacterium
GATTTTCATAACGGCATTTTTGGTTGTTTGAATAAGAAAAGTAAGAAAAATAAATGTGATTTAATCATATTTATGAAAGAATTTATGACCCCCGAGCGGGAGTCGATACTTGACCCGAATCAAATTATCAACCTAAACTTGTTCCGTTCCGCAACAATTCGCCAGACCTCACTTTCCAGTTTGGCTTTCATTTATCTTTAACAGTCTTTTTCTCTTTATGGCGGTGTTTGGCTTCATCTATAGAATGAGAAACAGATAGGTCAGTTTCTTTTGAAGACAGTTCAGCAAGCGTAGAATAGAATTTATGAAATATCTCCAGTTCACCTTCAGGAATATTTTCCACATCAACAAGTCCGTTGCTTGGGCCTTTTAATGAGGCAATCAGTTCATTCAACTTCATGTGCAATGCCTTTGAATCTTTATTTTGTGCCCGTTGTATTAAAAACACCATCAGGAAAGTTACGATGGTGGTTCCCGTGTTTATAACCAACTGCCACGTATCTGAATAGTGAAACAAAGGGCCAGTAATTATTCAGATTAGAATAATGCTTAAAGCAATCACTAATGCTCGTGTTGATCCAGTAAATTCAATCGCCTTGTGTGCAGTATTTTCAAAGATGCTTAATTGGCTCTTTTTCTTGGTCATGATTTTTGTGATTGGTTAAGTGGCTTAGCCAGAAGCAAAGGTAACGCTAACAAACGAGTAATTTTTTAGGTGGCTTTTTCAAGAACGTAATTCTCGTGGATCTATTTTTTTTAGGACGTATCACTAAGGTAGATAACTCCTAAACATACGAAATAATTGGCCTCGTGTATTTCGTCATTACAACTAAGCTGAGCTGTTATCTGAGAAGGATGATCTGCTAATTTAATTGATAAACTTCGTGCGGGCTTCGGCTAGGGATGGAAGTGAAAAGCCCGAAGTGAGTTGGGATGCGTGATGGCCGGACTTGTAACGTACAGCCCGGTGGCCTTTCCCGATGCGATCAGCAATCGGGATTGGCCAAGCCGCCCTTCTATTTTTTATCTATTTCTTGTGCAGCCGTACCACAAATTTACTTCCGGTAAGTTTGATTGCGTCTCCTGACAGTTTTGTTTCTTCGTCATTGACCGTTATCCGTTTGGCGTTTTTTTTATCAATTACCAACGTCCAATCGGCCAATGTTTGCGTAATGCGATATTCGTTGTACTCCTCTTTCTGGTTGATGGCAATGCTCACTAAATTTTCGCCCACTTTAATATTATCGAGTGATGCTTCTTTCCAACTTGTTGGCAAGTGTGGTGAAATAAAAATAGTTTTTTCATAGGCCTTTGGGCGGATGCCAAAGAAATGTTGGATGATGGGCACGGCCACACCATAAATGTTCCATGCTTGTGTCATCATTCCAAAGTCGGGCGAAACTTCGGACATCGAACCGGGCAGCGCATAACTAAATGATCGATTGAGTTTTTCAATGTATCGCAATGCGTCCTCTGGTTTTCCGTAGTTGGCTGCAGCTACGGCCAACACACCCGTGGGTAAGGTCATCACCGCGCCTGTGTAGGAGAATATTTTTTTTCTGGATTTCAGCACCACACTATCTGGTTCTTCGGTGCGATCAATACCAGTGACAAAAACTCCAAATGGATTTTCATACTTTTTCGCTTTCTGCAATGCAGCGAGTGCCTTGTCTTCATCTGCGATGCCCGTCTCCATAGGTGTATTCACTACCCAGTTGTGATAAATAACATGCGGGACGCGCTCGCTCGATGAGTATTTCTTCAGTTGTTTTTGAGTTTCTTTTAGTTCTGCCACCGCCCATGGTTTCTTCAGCGTATCTGATCGAACAAGGGCAGCTTCTAAAATAGGTTTGGCCTCAGCCACCGTTCCGCGGAAATCACCAAATGAATTTGCCAACGGCTGCCACCATTCCTTGTTGATTTTAGTTTTTAACGTATCGGCCAAGTCTTGATATTCGGTTGCGGCAGTTTGGTCTCCCAATGATCGAGCTATTTCAGCTGCGCTTGACAATGCCTGTTGTGTGTAAACGGCTACATCAATCATCTCCGAATCTAATCCGTGTATTTCCATCATGCCTCCCCCGTTGGGGTATCCGTTTCCATCTGGATCTTGCTCTTTCAATAGCCAATGAATGGCTTTTTTAACTTCTGGAAAAAGTTTGGTTATCAGTTTTTTGTCGCCCGTCCACTGATAATAATGAAGAAGAAGTGTGATGAATTGTGCCGTCTCGTTTACGTTACCTAGATTGTACACCGCCCCGTTGGTAGAGGCTTCGTGTATTATGCGTCCATTGCCATTTGTCTTTTCCGATAGTTTGTTCAATAGGATGATGGAGTTTTTGGCGATGGCATGATTGCCCGTTGCCAGCGCTCCCTGCAATGAGTAGGCAGCATCAGCACCAAACCACCACGGGAAATCGGGCAGTCCTGCTGAAATACCAACGCCTTGCTCAGGCACTTTGCGCGTAAGCCAATCCAAATTATACTTTAACCATTCATACATTTGTTCAATGCCCTTGTCGGGAAGGGTGAGGTGAGAGTGGTTGTTAATTTTTTTGTAGCGATCTATTTTTTGTATTAGCAATAAGTCGCCTTGCTTCTTTAACAACTGAAAGGTGGATAGAAGGGCTTCTTCTGATTGATACGAGCCAGCGATGTAGATAGCAATAATTTTTTCTTGGTGCGCAGGCAAGTGAAATGAGAACGAAAGTGCAGCATCTTTACCTAAGCCTTTGCGAGTGGCCTGCGCACAATTACTGCCTTCAGAGAAACCAGTTGCCTTTATAGACGAACCGAAAGCTGCGAACCAAGGGTTGTTTTTGTCTTTGGCAACTACCCATGATTCATTTTCATGGAAAGTGATTTGATCTTCTGCATCGATCATGTTGGTGCGCTCGCCTAGCCAAGTGGGTAACAGATCGATCATAGCTAGAAAAGAAAAATTGATTTCTTTCGCTTCATTTCCTTCGTTGCTGATCTTGAACTCAACAATCGCGCCCTCCACGCTATCCGGAACGAATTGAAATCGTTGCACCGCTATGTTTTCCTTTTCCCAGTAAAATTGATGGCTATTCCCAAATGGATAGTTTACAAAACTAACCGCGTCATTCAAACAATATCGGTCACTACCAATGCCAACACTTGCAGAAAAGCCGTCCATCAACTTGATGGGGTGATCCCAAATTCCCGACATCTCGTTTTTTATGTGCCAACCAAATTCTGGAAACGATCCGTTCTGATGCCCTACGATATAGACACGATCGCCAGCCGTGACAAACGGAGACGCAAGGTTTTGTTTCTTTCCCTCAATAGAAGGTGAACCCGAAGTCTGTTGGTACAA
Organism: Cytophagales bacterium; assembly: GCA_038250265.1. Lineage (GTDB taxonomy): Bacteria > Bacteroidota > Bacteroidia > Cytophagales > Cyclobacteriaceae > ELB16-189. The sequence continues at coordinate 3,341 of JBBSCN010000004.1, forward strand.
ACTTTTTTCACTCGATTTCGAACAAGAAGCTAAAAGGATAATTGCAAAAATGATAGAAAATATTCTCATGATAGTATCTAGAAAAAATTCAGATCACTAAATTAATCTATTTGATGCTGCTGAACTTCAAATAATGCTCTTGTAATTCTTCCACCAGCGTGTAAACAATTTCTCGCAGCTCTTCGGGCTTTTCAATTTCTACACTGCTGCCATATGAAAGCAACCAGCGACCCATCATTTCCAAATCGGACGTAACAAAATTCATTTGTACTTGCCCTTCCAGCTGTTCTTCGGAGACAAACCCAAAATAATGACGGGAGTTTTGTACGTAGTGTGCTTCTTTGCGATCGAAGAGAATGGTGGCCGATTTCATTTCTACGTTGGCCTGTTGCAGACTGTTGAAATATTCTTGGAGTGTTGAAATGCTGCGTGGCTCAAATACCACTCCGGTGTCTTTCAAATTTTTAATTCGGTCGCACCGAAAATCGCGGAAGCTATTTCGCAAGCGACACCAGGCAATCAAATGCCAAGCGGCACTATAATAAAATAAACCAATTGGTTCAACCCTGCGGATAGTGAGCTCGTTTTGATGATTACTGACGTATTCCAATTCAATCACTTGTTTGCCAGCGACCGCTTTTTGCAATTCGGTAAGAAAAATATTTTTAGTCGGCTGAGAAGTTGTCTGTGGTTTTAGTACCTCGATGTGATCTTGCAACAGTTCGAGGTGATCTTTTTCCGCTTCGTTCAGCACGGATTTGATTTTGTACAACGCTCCTTCGAAAGAGGTGCGTACAGTTGAGTCGGTCATCCGCTCCACCAGCTTGCCCGCCATCATCATGGCACTGGCCTCCTCTTCGGTGAACATGACGGGCGGCAAGTAATAGCCATCCACAATAAAGTATCCGGTGCCTGGCTCAGAGCCAATGGGCACACCCGCTTCCATTAGTGACTTCACATCGCGGTAAACGGTGCGCACGCTAATTTCAAAACGGCCGGCAATCTCTTCGGCTTTGACAATCTTTTTGGATTGTAACTGTATTAAAATAGCAGTAAGGCGATCGAGGCGGTTCATAGAGCGAAGGTAGGATATTTCATGCAAAACTGCTTGGGAGTGTGAAGGACGAGTGTACGACAGTTTAGCATTTTGGGCCAAAGCCCTTTTGAAAGGTTACCAAATAACCCCGCGCCTAAGCAGGGATTTATTTCAGCTGCTAGGCTCATGGGCTTTAGCCCTTAAGTAGCGTTACAAAAGTGTCGTACACCCTGAAGGACATATATAGAAGGAGAATTTGAATTGACATTTTTATTCGACCCTTGACTCCGCTTGGATAGGCGAACTAAGTGATGCCGAGTGTGAATAGGCTTGTGATTTAGTGTTACTTTTGTGAGATGCGTTTAATCTATGACCTGTTTAAACTTACCCGCTTTTGGAATTTAGTGATTATCGCAATTGCCCAATACTTTGCCGCTGCTTTTTTAGTCCGATTAAACGTTTCGGTCTTCTCTGATTGGCGGCTTTTTGTGTTGAGCCTTTCCACTGGGTCAATTGCAGCAGCAGGGTACATCATCAATGATTATTACGATATCAAGATTGACTTGATCAACAAGCCTGAGCGGGTTGTGATTGGAAAATCCATCGCCCGCAGGTATGCTATTCTTTTTCATACCATCATCTCTTTCGTTGGCATTTTATTGGGGCTTCTATTAAGCTGGAAGATTGGCGCTGTTAATTTCGTTTGCGTGTTTTTGTTGTGGTTGTATTCTAACAACCTAAAACGTCAGCCGTTTATTGGAAATTTTGTGGTAGCAGCGCTTACGGGACTTTCCATCGAACTCATTAACCTGTTGTATAATCAGCACAACACGCTTGTAATTATTTTCGCTTTGTTTGCTTTTTTCATGACCCTCGTTCGAGAGATCGTAAAAGATATGGAAGATATGAAAGGAGATACGACTTTTGGTTGCCGAACGCTGCCAATTGTTTTGGGTATCAGAAAAACAAAAAGGGTGGTATATTTTATTATTTTTATTTTTTCAATTGTTGTGTTGATACTGAACATCCAATATAGCTTATTGCTTGCGGCATATTTTATTGGTTTTCTGTTGCTGCCCATGACCATTTTAATGATACGATTAGCAAGGGCAGACACCATAAAGGAATTTTATCAACTCAGTCAATTATGCAAACTGATTATGCTGTCAGGTATTATTAGTATGCTTTTTATTTAAGCCGTTGTAAATGGAATCACCGATACGCATTGCTATTTTCGCTTCCGGAAGTGGTACGAATGCCGAACTCATTATCCAACATTTTCAAAGGCATCCAAACATAGAAGTGGCACTGCTTTTAAGTAATAATCCAACTGCTAAAGCACTGGCTAGAGCAACTCAGTTGGGGATCGAAACACATGCCTTTAATAAATCTTTGTTCCATGATGGAGACGATGTATTGGATGAACTCAAGACACGAAAAATAACTCATATTATTTTGGCTGGATTTCTCTTGAAGGCTCCATTGAATCTCATCCAGGCTTTTCCCAAAAGAATAGTCAATATTCATCCAGCTTTGTTACCAAAATTTGGCGGCAAAGGAATGTATGGTATGAAAGTGCACGAAGCGGTAAAAGCTGCCAACGAAAAGGAAACTGGGATCACCATACACGAAGTGAGCGAACAGTATGATGAAGGAAAAATTATTTTTCAGGAATCCTGCGAGGTAGTGCCAACAGACACACCTGAGCAAATTGCTAACAAGGTGCAGCAATTAGAGCATCAGCACTTCCCAAAAGTCATTGAAAATTGGATAACAAATAATCACTGAAAAATTCACGCCATGAAGAAAATTGTAATTATTGTAGTTGGTTTAATGGTCGTTGCTTGTCAGCCCGCAGAGAAATCCCGCAACTCAAAAATTGAAAAGGTAAGCACAGCGTATCAAACTCCGTATTTTGAGGACAGCTCCAGGGCGAGTAAGATTTTGAAATTTACGGCAGTAGTCGATTCGATTTTTGCGCGGTCTGCAAGAGCCAATCACAATCCAGCGATTGCTTATGGAATTGTAGTGGACGATAAATTGATTTACTCCAATGCCGTTGGCTATTCTAATGTGGAGAAGAAAATTAAGGCGGATAGTAAATCGCGTTTTCGGATTGCCTCAATGACCAAAAGCTTTACCGCGATGGCAATCTTGAAATTGCGGGATGAAGGCAAACTACAAATCTCAGACGCTGCTGAACAATACATTCCCCAAATGAAAGGAGTGGAATACCCTACAAACGATGGTAAGCCCATCACCATTTTCAATTTGCTGACGATGTCCGCTGGTTTTCCGGAAGATAATCCGTGGGGCGATCGCCAACTTTCTGATTCTGATGAAGACTTGATGGCACTGGTGACAAGTGGAGTTTCTTTTTCAAATAACCCCGGGGCAGAGTTCGAATACAGTAACCTTGGTTATGCGCTGTTGGGTCGTATTATCGCAAATGTGTCGGGCAAAAGTTATCAGCAATATGTAATGTCAACTATTTTGAAGCCGCTCGGTATGAATGATTGTGGTTACGAATACACTTCCATACCAGCCGATCAAGTGGCAGTAGGCTATCGTTGGGAAGATGCACAATGGAAACCCGAAGAACTTTTGAAAGACGGTTCTTATGCTTCGATGGGTGGGATGATCTGTACCATTGATGATTTTGCCAAATACATGAGCTTTTTGCTTTCGGCCACTCCTCCTCGCAATGAAGTCGAGACTGGGCCAGTGACTAGGAGCAGCGCGCGTGAGATGCAACAGCCATGGAAGTTTCGGGTTCTTGCACCCAACAGAATGACGCGAAGTGGTAAGTTGTGCCCGGCAACGGGCAGCTATGGTTTTGGCTTGGGATGGCGTGTAGATTGCAATGGTGTCAACACGGTCTCGCATAGCGGTGGACTTCCCGGCTTTGGTAGTGTGCATCAACTTTTTCCGGAGTTAGGTTTTGGTATAGTAGCCTTTAGTAATCTTACGTATGCGAATATGGGGTCGCCCGTATCTGAGGTGGCAGATACGTTGATCGCATTGACGAATTTAAAAAAGAGAGTTTTTCCGGTTTCGGACGCACTAAAAAATACACAAGAACAGTTGCTAAAAGTGTTAGCAACCTGGACTTCCGATTGCGACAGTTTGTTTGCTGAAAATTTCTTTCCTGATAAATCAAAAGAGAGATGGAGAAAAGAGATGCTTGATCTTTTCCTTCAGATTGGAACGATCAAAAACGCTTCAGCCGTCCGGCCTGAAAATCTTTTGCGTGGTACATTTACGATTGAAGGTGAGAAAGGCGAAATGGATGTCTTCTTTACGCTTACACCAGAAACAAAGCCGTTGATTCAGGAGTTGGGGGTGAGTATAAATGATCAATAGATATTAAAATATGAATTTACAGAAAGAGGTCTCGATTGAATATTTGAGAAATAATAATATTCAACTTATTCCGTCTCATGAAAAATTATGTTTCCCAATAATAGAAAGGATATTCAGAAAAATGTCAATTGGTCTAAAGTTTTCCTCTATTAGAGTCAGCGATCAATTGATCATTGATGGTCATCATAGATATTTGGCGTCACTATTGGCTAGTTTTAGTTTAGAGCAGACGGATTGCATAAAATCGTCCAGTAAAACTGCCTTTAAGTGGGAATCTATTGAATTAGTAGACGTAGATTGGGATACAGAAGCGAAAATAGAAATGCTCAACAGAGAAGACGCAAAGTATAACGATATGACTCTTGAAGAGCTTTTAAAGAAATTGAAAACGGCTTAAATAAATAATTCATACTTTTGCAACATGTTGATTTTCTTAGACATAGACGGAGTAATGGTTCCATCTGCTAGCTGGAAGCCTTCGCAAATATTGGAGGATGGATTTGCCGCATTCAGTCAAAAAGCAATTGACGCCTTAAACAAATTGATTTCAGATAAAGCTAAAATCATTCTAACCACTTCTCATAAGTCAAGATTCACCATTGATGAATGGAAAAAAATTTTCAAAACAAGAGGTATTGAGGTAGAAAAAATGGAGTGTTTAGAGGCAAATGCTGATTTTGCGCTTAAAAGGAAAGAGGAAATTTTAAGATGGTTTAATACGCATAGTAGTTATGGTGATTTTATCATCATTGATGATGATAAATCCCTTAATGGTCTTCCTCCCCATTTAAAGGCGCGGCTAATTCTTACAAGTCCTTTAATTGGACTCACTAATGAACACCTTACTGAGGTTCGAACTATGCTTGGGCCAAGTCCTCATTTAGCCTAAATACGGGAAGTTAGTAATAGACGAACGTAATAGGCAATTTTAGCCTACTGCCTACCTTGATTGCCTACAATTTCATCCCGCCACCTCCAACCGAAACCCAACCCCGTGATAATTCACGATCTCAACTTTTGGGTCTTCTTTTAAATATTTGCGAAGCTTAGAAATAAAAACGTCTAAACTTCTTCCCATAAAATAATCATCATCGCCCCACACAGATGTTAAGATTTCTTCGCGTTTCATTACGCGCTCTTTGTTGGCGCACAGTAATTTTAAAACTTCAGCCTCTTTTTGAGTAAGAATTTTAGCACCTGTAGAATGTTTAAGCGTTAGGTTTTGGTAATCAAACGTAAACTCACCAACTGAAAAAGAAGATTCGGTGCTGACTACCGTACCTGACCTGCGCAAGAAAACTTCAATGCGCAGATACAGTTCTTCCATGCTAAAGGGCTTCACGATGTAATCGTCACCGCCTGCATGAAAGCCAGCGATTTTATCTTCCAACATAGACTTTGCAGTGATGAATAAAATGGGGACTTGTTTATTCTTTTCTCGGATGGCTTGCGCCAAGCTAAATCCATCTTTCTTGGGCATCATCACATCTAAAATACAGATGTCAAAAGTATGTTGCTGAAAAGTTATGAGCCCCGCCTCGCCATCCACACAAAGTGTGACTTCATACCCTTTGTGTGTGAGGTTGTCCTTAATCACAAAGCCTAAACTCGGATCGTCTTCTACTAATAATATTTTGGCGCTCATCTTTGGGGTAATACGATGGTAAAAGTACTTCCTCCATTGGGATCGCTCTGAACGGTAATTTTTCCTTTGTGCGCCTTTACAATCAACTTCACATAATTTAAGCCCAGACCGAAACCTTTCACATCGTGCAAGTTGCCAGTAGGCACACGATAAAAGCGATGAAATATTTTTTTCCGGTTCTCCGAGCTAATGCCGATGCCGTTGTCTTTTACTTCGATAATAAAGTTTTTTCCTTGATTTAATGTAGAGACTGAAATAACAGGTGAAGCTTCGGAATATTTAATGGCGTTGTCCAACAAATTGTGGATGACGTTTGTAAAATGAAGTTTATCGACTTCAACCAAGCTATGGCTGGCTTTTAAATATATATCGATAGTGCCTGTTTGGCTTTGTAGAAAAGTTGAGATATTTTTTACTGCATCTCGAATTAACTCATGCAGATCTGATTTTTCTTTTTTCAATACTGCATCGCTTTTTTCTGTTCGCGCCATTTGCAATACTCGCTCCACTTGTTGCTTTAGTCGACTGCTTTCATTCTCGATGATTGTAGCGTAGTTCAACAATCGCTCGGGGTTATGAATGATCGATGGGTCTTTTAGTACACTCGTTGAAATGGCGATGGTTGACAGCGGAGTTTTAAACTCGTGCGTCATGTTGTTAATAAAATCCTTTTGCACTTCCGAGAGCCTCCGCTGTTTCAAGATGACAAAAAGTGTGTAGACAAAAAAGAAAATCACTACTAGCATTACTACCGATGAAAACCCCCAAATACCCATCTGGCCAATTAGGTTTGCTTCGATTTGTGGAAAGCGAACACCAAAATAATAGCCATCCATTTTTAGTGCAGGCAATTCATTCAAGCTTACAGGAATTTTATTTTTGGTAGGCGAAATATAATTGCCCCCCATCATACACTGATCAGAGCAATCGTATACGCCATATTCGTAATCGGCAACGATATTGCGCTTATCAAACTCATTGCGCAGCAAAAATCCCAAGAGATTTGTGTCTATGGGGCCATTTACGGAAACGGTAAAATAATTGCTGGACTCTTGACTGACCAGCCCATTGGCAGGGACAGGCATTTTATTCACTTCAAAAATCTGGGAGGCCACGTTTTCCAGCGCGCGGTTTACATCGTCATTGAATTGATTTTCTTTCAAGTCGAAGGCCTTTCTTACCCAATAAATTTGGGTGGAAGTAATACCCAAAATGCTAATGGCAGCGAGGGCAATCACAATTCTTAAGGTCAGTCGACTCACCTCACAAAGGTAGACAGTATTTACGTTGGCATAAGATTGGATGCTTTTTTTAACAAGCCATTAACATTTTTTAGGCAATGTTTAACAGGTAATTCCGATTTTAAGCTGGAACTTTGTATAGTTAAATTGAACATTATAATTTTAGCCTTTAAATCGATAAGAAAATGAAAAAAGTAGTATTCATCGCTGTTTTTGCTTGCTTGGCAAGCTGGAGTTTTGCCCAAGAAGGCGAAATAAGAGGCACTTTAAGCAAAAATGAAGTAAATGTAGATGTGGCTGTGTTCAGCTGGGATGCTTCCGTGCATGATTTCGGAAAAATAAAGCAGGGTATCCCCGTTACACACGAGTTCAAATTTACTAATACGGGCAAAGCTCCGTTGGTAGTTGTAAATGCGCAACCCTCCTGCGGTTGCACTACACCTGATTGGACAAAGACTCCCGTGCCTCCCGGTGGTTCAGGTTTCATTAAAGCAACATTTAACGCAGCCTCTGCCGGCCCTTTCAATAAAACCATTACTGTTACTGCCAACGTAGAAGGCGGTAGCATGTACTTATCCATAAAAGGCGAGGTTCTTGTAGCTGAATAGGAATTTTATTTTTCAGGTTGTGAAAAAGTCAGGTGAGAGCCTGACTTTTTTTGTTTACTGTCGTGTTGAGCTAGTCGAAACGTGATTACTCAAGATTTCGACAAACTCATTCTGACAAGTTCAGTCCGGCAAGCTTTATTTGACAATTGCTTACGCAATCACCTCATCAAAAGCCTTTACAAAACCTTTCATCTCATCTTGTGTCCCAATGCTTACACGGCACCACTCCTTGCCCTGATAATCCCAAACGCGAATCAAGAATCCCTTCTCATCTAATTGCGATAGAATTTTGTTGCCATCCTTTGGTGCTGGGAATAGAACCACATTGGTCATCGACTTGCCATAAAATATTTTTTTCTGATCTAAGAAGTCCGTCAACACTTTTCTGGCAACGCTATTTCTATCACGTGTTAACTTCATAAAGTCTTCGTCACCCATACTTGCTTTTGCTGCCGCAATGGCTGTTTGACTTGGCGAAATAGTATCTCCGTACTGAGCGATTTTTTTCAACGTATCAGGATACCCGATTAAATAGCCGATGCGCAAACCTGCCAACCCATGTATTTTTGAGAATGTTTTTGATACTACCACATTTGGATTGTTTTGAACTAATCCTACCATCGATTTTTGTTGTGCTGGCTCTAAGAATTCCAAGTAGGCTTCGTCTGCATACACCAATGTTTTCTTCGATGCTTCTTGACAAAACGATTTCACAATCGAATCGCTGACCACAGTCCCTGTTGGGTTGTTAGGATTGCAAGAGAAAACCAACCGTGTATCAACCTTTATTGCCGAGGCAAGGGCTTCATGGTTGTGTTCTAGCTTATCGTTCAAATCTACTTTGTCCCAATTGGCTTTCATTTGCTGTGCATAATTCATAAGCAACGGAAATGTCGGATAGGCAGAAAGTACGCGCCCTCCTTCCAAGCCATAGGCGATGCCCGTTTGCACCAACAATTCGCCCGAACCTGCGCCTATCAAAACATACGAAGTATCTACACCCTCTTTGGCAGCTATTAGTTTTTTCAATTCCTCTAATTCGTTAAACGCATACCGATTTGCCCGCGAAAGACTTTCTATTACTGCCTCTTTTGCCTTCTCCGATGGACCGTAGGGGTTCTCATTTGAGTTCAGCCGCACTTTTTGGCCGTTGCTTTGCCCTGAATTAAAAAATGCTTGTTCGGCATCGCTCATCGGTGCCGCCATCAACTTTGCAGTAAAAGAAGAAGCAAGTGTAGCCCCAGCCGTTAATGCTAAGGTAGATTTAAACCAGTCTCTGCGGGTTTGGATTTTCATGGTCTGAGTAATTTAAGGATTCTAATATAGCAAGTTATTGGGAAAACCCTCGCAACCAATATCTGATCGGATTGGCTATTTCTTGGGCGGCTTGGCGGGCTATCCGTTACAAGTCCGCGCTCTGCTCAATCCCACCCTTAGCGGGCTTTTCACTTCTATCCCTGCCGCTGCGCACGATTTAAGATCGCGGTATAATCCCCATTTTCCGCATCAGAAAAGTAGCGTTGGCTTTTTGGGCAAGACCTTTGTTGAGTTTGTAATCAAACGTTAATTGATCGTTTTCAATTTTTCCTTCAAAGCAGGCATTTGAAATTTGGTTGGGAAATTGTTGCTCCATATCGCCCAAGGCAATATCATGGGTGGCAATTACGACCAATGCTTTTTGCTGAATCAATTGCTTGATCAGTTCGCGCGAGCCCGTTTGTTTATCGGTAGAGTTAGTGCCTTTCAAAATCTCGTCTAGTAAAATAACCATCGGTTGGCCGCCTCTCAACGCTTGAATGATAGATTGCAGGCGGTTTAGTTCCGCAAAAAAGTAAGATTGATTTTCCTGCAGCGAATCTGAGGTGCGCATGCCGGTTCGCAATTTTGCTAGCGGAGTATTCCATCTAGTCGCGCATACGGGCGAACCGTTTAATCCTAATATATAGTTGACTCCAATCGCACGGAGGAAGGTACTCTTGCCCGCCATGTTCGCACCGGTAATCAGCATCAGTCCCGCTGGCTTTCCTAGATCAAAAGAATTATTCACTCTCATAGAACTTGGAATAAGCACATGCCCTGTTTCGCTTCCGCTAATGGAAAGGTTTTCACCTACCTCTGCGAAAGTATAGGCCGGTTGATTGAAATGAAGTGTAGCAAACGAAAAGAGCGCATCCCATTCGGCCAACGACTGCAACCATTTTGGCAAAGCAGTAGCGTGATCTTTTCGCCACGCCTCTAATCTGCTTACGCTATGTAAATCAAAACAGAAAATACCATTTCCGAACGTACGGGCAATCAAGTTCATGCGAGACTCTAGTGAATTTACCCGCTTTGAAAACTCATGAACATGATCTGCTGCATCGTGCGCCAACTGTTGGTGTTTCTTCATCAAAGGTGAAGTACATTCTTGCTTTTTTAGTAATTGAAAAAGTCGGGCATAGTTTTCCAACATCGCCCGATAGTTGGCAAGCTTATTTTGTAGTAACGTAATTGGCTTAGAATAAATGGATGTCAGCGAAAGCTGAAGAATGAAAAGAAAAAAGAATATGGATTGAAAGATTGGATCAAAGGCGATACCGATCAAAGAAGCACATGTAATTGCTGGCAAAACCCATTTCACTATTTTAAAAAAGGGCTTTCCTAAAAATAAATCTGGTTCTTTTAACCAATCAAGTAAGGGATCAAGTTGGTACTTTTTGTCGTTGATTTGCTTGCCTGTCGCCCAGCACTGCTGACGAAATTCTAATTTCTTCGCTAGCTCACGAATCGCTTCCTGACGATCTTTAATCTCAGCAGCAGCAAAATGTAGATTAGTTAAATCATTAGCAAGTGTTGATTCTCCCAGATGTGTCGCACATCGATTGATGTATTGAAAAACAGATCCATTGCCAAAAATATCTAAGTCATGACTGTAAACATGATCAGGATCAATGAATGAATTACCATTGGGGAAACCACTGAAATTAAAATTGACCGCCTTTGCCTCTGCCTGATTTAACTCTACTAAAAAAAGTAATACCGTTCGCTCGCTTTCTTTTTTTTGTTGGGTGCTTACAAAATAAAAAAAGCCAATAACAAATAAGGGAATGGGATAGAAGAAGATAGATTGGTTGTATCCCAACACAACAAAAAGAATAATTAGACCTGCCACCAGCACTCTCGACCATGCAAATTGCCGGATGATTTTATGGCAGATAGCTACTTCTGATTGGAAGTGTGAAATACGTTTTTGGTAGAAATCTAATGTCATGTAATTAGATGAATCGCTCAATGAGCTTCATCAGTTGAGAAAGGTATTTCTCGTCAGTAGCATCAAAATCATTGAGTTGATCACTGTCAACATCTAACACCAATGCTACTTCATTATTTTTGAAGGCTGGTAAGACAATTTCAGATTTAGAATCAGAACTGCATGCAATGTGCCCGGGAAATTCATCAACGTTTGGTACAAGCAATATCTTCTTTTCTTTCCAAGATGTTCCACAAACTCCTTTGCCAAAGGCGATACGTGAGCACGCTATCGGCCCTTGAAATGGACCTAGCACCAGTTCCTGCCTGCCGGCAGGTTCCGCATTGTTTTTTACAATATAAAATCCAACCCAGAAAAAATTCATGCTTTGCCGAAGGGCCGCGGTAATGTTTGCCAGATTCGCGGTAACATCTTTCTCACCATCTATTAATGCTTCTATCTGCGGAAGCAACGATTGATAGCGTTCTGCTTTACTTTTGGTAACATCAACAATGAGTTGCTCGGCCATTGCGATTAGATAGTAGAAGATGGAGGTTGGATGTCGGTCGCTGAAAGTGAAGGTGGGTCGATAGTAGATTCCGGCTGCTGAGTTTCCTCAATTGTTGCAGGTTCGTTTTCTGCAAAGAATTTCTTCTGAAAAATCAGAATCGAAATCACGCCCAAGAAAATGGAAGAATCAGCAATGTTAAACACCGGACTAAAAAATAGAAAATAATCTCCTCCCAAATAGGGGATCCAATCCGGCCAAGTAAAGTCAGCGAGTGGAAAAAATAGCATGTCGATTACTTGACCATGAAACCACTTGGAGGGAGACTCCAGCGGTGCATTATCCAAAAACACTCCGTAAAATGTACTGTCAATAACATTGCCGATGGCACCTCCTAAAATCATCGCCAAGCATATCAAAAAGCCCGTGGGTGATTTTTTCAGTACCATTTGGTACAGATAATAGCCGATACCAAACATGGCGATGATCCGAAAAACAGTCAGCGCGAGCTTACCAAATTCATTGTTCCAACGAATGCCAAATGCCATGCCCGGGTTGAGCAAATAGTGCAGCTTAAACCACTCACCCAGCACATTTACTTCTTCATGCAAATACATATATTTATGAACCAACAGTTTGCTGGCTTGATCTAAGCAGATGATGACAAGTGCAATTATAAAATACTTTAAGACTTTCATGAATTAGAGAAGTTGAACAGGATAGGGTTTAAATTTTTCATCAACAGACGTAACGGATAAATTATGATTGATCGCTTGGCTGATGATTAATCGGTCGAATGGATTTCAATCTCATCGGAAAATTGTCGCTTAAGCTTAGAGTCATCCATCATGTGCCGAAGAAGGATGTGCGTATCAATTAAAATTTTCATGATGGCATGTAATCCTTGAAATGATCCAAGGGCCCATCGAAGTCATCAGCAATATAACTGATGAGGTGTTTTCCACTGCCTCTCTCTCTCTTTACTTTTTTTACCTTTTCAGATTCTTTTTTTAGAACAGATATTTTGTGGATCAATACGCTGTCCTTTAACTTTTGCAGCCAACTTACAAGCTCTAATTTTTCAACCTCTATATCCATGCCTCAAAGATAGTAATTCTTGTTTTACGCCTTGCCAATCTTAACTCTCAACACAAACTCATCCATATCCACCTCGACTGCTTCGGTTACATTATCCTTAAACTCTAAACTGAGTGATTGTGTTTCGGTGCAGATGTAATCTTTGAACTCTTTTAACGAAGCGGTGGCTATTTGGTGGTTAATTTCCACTTTTATTGAAATTTTGTCAAGTACTTCCATTCCCATGTCCTTGCGTAGATTTTGTACGCGATTCACAAAATCACGGGCAATTCCTTCCCGTTTCAGCTCATCGGTGATGGTAATATCCAGCGCCACCGTAATTCCACCTTCAACCGCTACCGCCCAACCTGGAATATCTTCCGAACTGATCAACACATCCTCTAGCACTAATTCAAAGCCATCCTTCAATAACTTGCCTGCCTTTTCGATGATTGTAATTTCTTCTTTGGAGAGCGCGTTGATCACTGCTGAAACCTCTTTCATCTTTGAGCCATACTGTTTACCCAACTTGGCGAAATTCGGTTTCACTTTCTTTACCAATAAGCCGGAGGTGTCATCAATGTATTCAATTGATTTTACATTTACTTCTGCTTTTATGATTGCTTCTACAGATTTAATTCGATTAGCAAACTTTTCGTCCAGCACAGGCAACAATACTTTTTGAAGCGGAGTACGCACTTTGATTTTGCTATTCTTACGGATGGAGTGTACCAGCGAACAAATGCGTTGTGCATAGTTCATTGAAATCTCCAACTCCGAATCCTTTCTTTTTGCATCCGCTTTAATTAATAAAGTATGATGGATGGATTCATATTGAAGAGGCGTGTTGTTTTCTTTTGCTTTTGTGCGGATGTTGTCCGTTAAGCTCTTATACAACCACTCACTAAAGAAAGGCGCAATGGGTGCCATCAGTTGAGCCGTCACCATCAAGCATTCGTACAATGTTTCGTACGCGGCAAGTTTGTCTTCAGAAAGTTCAGAGTGTTTGCCCTTCTTCGCTGAAGCTACGGAGGACGAGGGTTGCCAAAATCTTTTTCTGTTTAAGCGAACATACCAATTGGAAACATGGTCGTTTACAAAATCCTGAATAGCGCGAGCTGCTTTGGTAGGCTCGTAATCTTCGTATGCGGCTGTAACTTCTTCAATCAATGATTGTTCTTTGGTGATGATCCATTTGTCTAGTGGAGCGAGGCGATCAAACGGAACATTATTCATTTCATCTTTTACAAAACCATCGATGTTGGCATACATGGTAAAGAAAGAATAGGTGTTCATCAGCGTGCCGAAGAATCTGCGTTGAGTTTCTTCAATGCCAGCCAGATCAAACTTCAAGTTGTCCCAAGGCGGTGCATTTTCAATCATGTACCAACGCACCACATCCGCCCCGTATTTTGACAATGTAGTGTAAGGGTCTACTACGTTGCCCTTGCGCTTGCTCATCTTCTCGCCATTCTTATCGAGGACAAGGCCGGTAGAGATGACATTTTTAAAGGCTACCCCCGGATTGCCAACTTTTTTGTTGACTGCTTTTATTTCTTCGCTGCTCTCGCTAAGTAAGGCAGCAATTGCGTGAAGCGTAAAAAACCAACCACGTGTCTGATCTACGCCTTCTGAAATATAATCGGCAGGATATGAATTTTCAAAAACTTCTTTGTTCTCAAACGGATAATGCCATTGTGCATAGGGCATGGCGCCAGAATCAAACCAAACGTCAATGAGGTCGGGTTCACGATACATCGGCTGACCCGATGGACTCACTAAAATAATTTCATCAACATAAGGACGGTGCAAGTCAATTGTCCATTGTCCATTGTCCATTGTCAATTTGTTTTTGATTCCAGATTGTTCTGCCTTAGCAGCTTCTTTTGTCAGTTGATCAATCGACCCTATACAAACCTCTTCCTTCCCATCTTTCGTTCTCCAAATAGGCAATGGTGTTCCCCAAAAGCGTGAGCGCGATAAATTCCAATCCACCAGATTCTCCAACCAATTCCCAAAACGACCGGTGCCCGTTGACTCTGGTTTCCAGTTGATAGTTTTGTTGAGCTCCACCATCTTATCTTTCAGCGCTGTTGTTTTAATAAACCACGCATCCAGCGGATAATACAAAACAGGCTTATCAGTTCTCCAAGAATGGGGATAAGTATGCTCGTACTTCTCAACCTTAAATGCTTTGTTCTCTTCTTTTAAAATGATGGAGATAATGACATCCGTGTTTTTGTAATCAGGATGTGTTTCATCTTCATCGGTATAGTTCTTAACATAAAAATCATTTTCGCCCAATGGCTTGTGGGTTTTGATTTTGTATTGAGCAACGCCTTCCATCAGCTTCGCTCCAATTACAGAAACAAATTTTCCCTTTTTATCAACCGTAGGAACTTCATTACCTGCCTCATCTTTCAATGTCAATGCAGGAACTCCGTTTTGTTTCGCTACTCTAAAGTCATCGGCACCAAAAGTTGGTGAGATATGTACTACTCCTGTTCCGTCTTCGGTTGTTACAAAATCTGCAGCAATAATTTGAAATGCTTTTTCTTGCGAATAAAAAGGTTGGACATAAGTCATTAACTGTTCGTAGCGCATTGCCAACAACTCTTTTCCGGCAAACTCTTTTACAATTTGAAATGGAATGGCTTTATCGCCCGGTTTATAATCGTCTAGATTTAATTCTTTGTTCTTTTCTGAGAAATATTTACCAATAAGGTCTTTAGCCAACACGATACTAATTGGCTTAAATGTATATGGATTATAAGAATTAACTTGAACATAAATTATCTTCTCTCCAACCGCTAAAGCCGTGTTGGAAGGAAGTGTCCAAGGCGTGGTCGTCCAGGCTAACACATAAACATCTGAATTGCCGTTGAATAGATTCTTGAATCTTGAGTCTTGAGTCAATTTAAACTGTGCCACAACACTAGTATCCTTCACATCCTTATAACAGCCAGGCTGGTTCAACTCGTGTGAGCTCAATCCCGTTCCATCGGAAGGTGAGTACGGCTGAATCGTGTAACCCTTATACAACAATCCTTTGTCGTAAAACTTTTTTAAAATCCACCACAGTGATTCGATGTATTCCTTTTCGTAGGTGACATATGGGTTTTTCAAATCTACCCAGTAGCCCATCTTCATAGTGAGATCGTCCCACTGGTCTTTGTACTTCATTACCGTCTCGCGGCACTTCTTGTTATAATCTTCAATAGAGATTCCTGCCCGGCCCTCGGACGGGTTCTTACCAATATCATCTTTGGTGATGCCGAGTTCTTTTTCTACTTGCAACTCCACAGGAAGTCCATGAGTGTCCCATCCGCCCTTGCGTTTTACCTGAAAGCCCTTTAATGTTTTATAGCGGCAGAAAATATCTTTTACCGTACGCGCCATTACGTGGTGAATGCCAGGTGTGCCATTGGCTGATGGTGGGCCTTCATAAAAGGTAAAGATCGGAGCTCCTTCACGGTTGCTCACGGATTTCTCAAAAATCTGGTTCTCTTTCCAAAATGCCAGCATATCGTTGGCAATGGTGGCGTAATTGAGTTCTTTGGCTTCTTTGTACTTGCTCACGGGTATCGAAAAATAGGGCGCAATTTAAGAAAGAATAGGGAATTTGGCTTAAGCCAAATTTAGCAATTTGATTAGTTGCTGATTAACCTTTGAAACTTGGACCTCGGTTAAATTGCCCAGCCGTCCGATGACAAATTCCTTGCCAAGGGTGGTCATTTTGCTCAATCGAATGAGAGAACTCTTCTTTATGCCATTTTCAACACTCGGCTCAATGGGCAAGTCAAACTCATCTCGCCAATTTATCTGAGTGGTGATGAAAGAGACCGGTATATCTAGTTCTCTTTCGATTAAATAAGAGCGGGTCTATTTTTAGCTCCCGTAAGGTCAGGGAACGGGAATGGAATTAATACAAGATCACCTTTCTTCACTTGTAAACTTCCTTCAAGTCGTTCACTGTGTAGATTTCTTCTTCAAGAAGAAATTTATAGGAGTTCGATTCGACAGTTAGATTTTGAATTCCATCAGTAAGTATACGATCCTCCATTTTGTGAAGCAGAAATTCAGCAAATTCGGAAACCTCCCTCATCTTTTGATCAGGTAGCTTGGATAAGCTTTCAATAGTTCTTTGTAGCAGAATTTCTCTGGTCATAATTCAAATTTAAGAAAAATTAGAGGCACCATCTATTCAGCCGAACCCGACCGATCGTGAATTTTAATCTTACTCAAATCAATTGCTTCATCTTCCTCTTCGCCATAAAAGCCGGGGTCAAAGTCATCAATCAGTAATTTTTCACCTTTCAATTTCTTAGGCTTGTCGAATGTCATAATCAATGCCGGCAACAATATTAAGTTGGTAAACATTGAGATAACAAGTGTTGTTGAGGTGAGCAATCCCAATGCAATCGTTCCTCCAAAAGAAGAAAAGGCAAATAGGATAAATCCGGCAAAGAGAACGATAGAAGTATAAATAATACTCTTGCCGGTTTCCAGAATGCTTTCACTTACCGAAACAGGCACGAAGAATCCATTGGCTAATTGCTCTTGTCTGTATTTTGCCAAAAAGCGAATTGAGTTGTCTACAGAAATCCCGAAGGTGATACTAAAAATCAAAGCTGTACTAGGCTTTAGATCGATACTCAAATAGCCCATAATGCCGGCAGTGATCATCAACGCAATTAAGTTAGGGACTAATGAAATGATAATCATCCTCACCTGTGAAAATAAAATCGCCATCGACAGCGTGATCAAGATAAAAGCCAGCAACAAACTCTCTTTTAAATTATTGATCAAAAATTTATTTCCCTTGATGAAAAGTTTGGTTGTACCCGTTACACTTGTTTTAATATCGGTGCCTTCAAAAATTTGATTCATACGTGGCTCAATCACATCATGTACCAATGAATCCAATCGCTTTGAACCAATGTCTGCAATCTGCATCGAGATGCGCATGCGTGTAAACGTAGAATCAACAAAAGATTTCAACAGACCCGTATTGTCCGTTTGTCCTTTCATGTAACGAAGGATAAAACCACTTTCGGCCTTGCTTGGCAGCGAATACTTAGCAGGGTTATAATTGTAGAAAGCTTGCTTAGAAGCTTTCACTAAACTTAATATTGAAATAGGTCGAGAAACCATTGGAATAGAGTCAATGAAGTTTTCAAACTCTTCGATCTTTTTAAGATTGTCTGGTTTGAATACCCCTCTGCGCCTGCCCGTGTTTACCTCAATCTCTAAGGGCATAATACCGCTGAAGTTGGCTTCAAAAAAATTTAAGTCTTTCCTGATCTGACTATCTTTTGGCACATCGTCCATCATAAACGAAACGGATTGCAAGCGAGTCATTCCAATGGCGGCTACCACCGCCACGGCAAGCGACACAATGTAAATGGCCGGTCGGTATCGATGAACCATCAAATCAATTCCTTTTAGAAAGGAACCCAAGATTTTAAAATCAAGATGCCGCAAATGTTTTGGCGCTGGCTCCGGCAGCCAAGAAAAGATTCCGGGAATCATAATCAGACTCACCACAAACAGTGCCATGATGTTGATGCCCGCTACAATCCCAAACTCACGCAGAACAATAATGTCAGTTGCCAACAACGTCAAAAACCCAATGGCCACAGTTAGATTGGTGAGGAACATGGCAAGCCCCATTTTATTCACTACTGCCGCTATCGCTTCTTCCTTGTTTCTTCTCTTGGAGTATTCTAGATGATACTTATTCAGCAGGTAAATCGCATTCGTTATTCCAATCGTCACAATGACTGGCGGAATCAATCCGCTGAGCAACGTGATTTTAAAGCCAAATAATGCTAGCGTGCCCATCACCCACACCACCACTATGCCGATAATGATCATGGAGAAAAGTACAGCCCGAAATGATCGAAAGAATAAAAACATGATTATACCAGTCACCAATGCAGATAAGTAAAGAAAAATCTGCAATTCCTTTCGCACCTCGGTGGCCATCATGGAGCGGATAAAAGGCAGGCCGGCATAGCGCAGTTGAATGCCCGTTTCTTTGGTAAAGGCATCACCAAATTCTACCAACGACTTTGTCATGGCGATGCGCTTTTCTGAATTCATTACCTCTTTTTGAATAGAGATCAACATCATCGTGGCACCATTGTCAACGTTCACTATTTGCCCCATGTAAAATTTCTGGTTCCGCATGGCTCCCATCAAGCTATCCAACTGGGCTTGCGAGTTTATTTCCCTTGGGAAAAGGGCGTCTAAAAAGAAGCGTGTATTGGCAGTGTCTTTACGGATAATCTTTATTTCAGGAAGGCTTAAAACGTTGTTGACTCCAGCAATTTCCTTTATCGATCTATTGAGCGCTCGAAAGCGATTGAAATTCCCTAATGAATAAATAGCACTATCGCGCAAGCCTACGGCAATGATATTTCCGTCTTCACCAAACTGTGCTTTAAACTTTTGGAGAAAAATCATTTCGGGGTCATCCAACGGCACCGTGCGAGCCAAGTCATAGCTCATTTGCACCTTGGTGGCGTGGTAGGCCATAAAAACAGTGATCAATAGAATGGCTCCGATCAGTGCCAGTCGAAACCGAATAATGTAATTAGCAATACGTGTCCACATAGCCGCCAAATCTAAGGATTTTTGGGGGTTATAAAATGTGAATTTTTTAGCTAAAAACGGACAATGTCAGAAGGATGCCTTTACACCTTTTTGAACTCGATAATCAAGTGCTTTCCCAAAAGGACATTTAGTGAAGTATTTACTTTGAAGATTTCATGGTAGGCAGTATAGTTAGAAGGATCCTCCTTTACCTGTTTTTGGAAATTCCGCCACGAAAAGTAGAGGACAATTGGGAAGAAAACAGGAAAGAGAAAATAGGCAGTAGAAGTTCTTGCTGAACGGTGTACGGTTTTAATTTTTAGGCCATTGAGTGCGGCTAACGTCCGCAGTCGTAGGATACCAGAGATAAATATTTTGCCAAAGTAACCACCTTTATTGCCCGGCCACTTTACGAGTGCATTAAACTCGTTAGGAATAGAGGTCGAATAATGTTCACCTTCTAGAACAAATTGCGAAAATCTTCCCCGCAATGAGGAAGGATTGGCAGTTGTCAGCAACAGCAAGCCATCGTTTTTTAGTATCCTTGCAAATTCGCTAAACAGTTGATACTGGTCGGGAATACATTCAACGGTTTCGGTAAATAGAATGACATCCGCGCACAGGTCGGGCAAAGGAAGTTTTTCTTGCAAATTAGCGTACTCACATTTCGCAACGGCAAACTGATTTTGTTCTGGGAATAAATCAAAAATTCGCAATTCTGCGCCTGCCTTCTCAAATAAGCTTGCAATGAAGCCACTACCCGTTGAGAAATCAAATACCTTCTTGGATGCTAACTGATTTCTATTGTCAAGGATATACTTTTCGAAAAATTGAATCGCATTAATTCTTGAATGGGGAATATCCTTTGCGGTCATACAAATATTTTGAATGGAAAAATAGGAAGTTTTTCAGCCGCTGGGGCTGGGATCGAAAAATTTTGTTGTCAACCAATAGTCAACACTAACACTGGACGCTAACATTTTTGGTATTTATTTTGAGCAATTCGATTTTAGGCTATCTTCAGCTCACTATTTTTCTTGTTGTGTTGAAGTGCAAAATAGGAGGTAGCGATCACCGACAGCCCAAAATAGAAAACCAGTGCCCCAGAAATGCCGTCAATAAAAGCATTTGCTCCAAACCAATCGCCTTGCGTGACTATGAGGTAGATGCCAAACCCGCTTCGAATGGCCTCCCAAAAAATCGCAGAGAAATTCTTGTCCATCAAATCCGTCATTGCGTACACGGTGAGAAAAACAAATGCTCCATATAGAAAAATGTTTGGCGTACTAATTTTCGAAATATTGCCAAAAAGATAGCTTAAGAAAACCAATAAAATGGCCAACTGCACCCAGCTCCATCCGATTACCCCTTTGGCTGTAGCAGGATCATATTTTTGAAAATGGAATACATCGTTTATTTTTTGAATCGGGTATTTTTTGGCTACCTCATCGGGTCGCCAGCCCAACGGCATAAACCAGATCTTGAATTTATCTTCAAACTTATCGGCATGCCAAGCGTCTTGTACCAATAGCCATAAGTGCATAAAGTTAATTTTGATTGGGTTCCAAGTTTGCACCGGGCGCGTTACGCCATACACCGCTGTCACTGCATCCATTTCTTCTTGATAGGTGCCAAACCATTTATCCCAAAAAATAAAAATCTGCCCGTAGTTTTTGTCTAAGTATTCTTTGTTGATGGCATGATGCACTCGGTGGTGCGATGGGGTAACAATAATTTTTTCCAAAAAACCCATCCTCCCAATATGCTGGGTGTGATACCAGAATTGTGCAAACAAATGAAGTGGCGCTACGATGGCAATCACGTTTTGAGGAACTCCTAGAATAGCAGCGGGCAACAAAAACACAGTAAATATTTTGAGGATGGAAGAAATACTTTGACGCAAGGCACACGCAAGATTAAACTCTTCGCTGCTGTGGTGGATTATATGATTGTTCCAAAATAAATTGTATTGATGCGCGATGCGGTGAACCCAATAACCGGCAAAATCTAAAGCAATAAAAGCCACGGCATAGGTTACCCATCCAGTCGGCACTTGTAGTAGCTGTACTTTACTCATCAGCCATGGATACGAAATGATGATCACACTCAACCCTAACACATCTTTTGTAACATTTGTCATGCCTGAGCTAAGGCTTGAGATCATATCGTTAGTGCGCACGGTGTCATTTCCCTTTCGCCAGCCCCACCATTTTTCGAATAGCACGAGCACCAAGAAAGAGGGCATCGCGTAAAGTAGAATTTTGCCGTAGGTTTCCATACTTGTTTGGACGAAGTTAGTAAAAAATTTAAAGTTGAAATCCTTTTATCTTTTTGTATAGCGATAAAGCATGGCGATCCGTAAGACTTGAAACAAAATCAATGATTTCCCTCAAAATAAGATAGGTATTATCTGCTTTTTGATGACAATTCCATAGAATTTCTTCGGGCAGCAACAAAGCCAAGTTGCTATATTTTTTTGAAGCGCTTTTTTTAATGGAGTGAAATCCTGCGTTGATAAATTCGTGAAGCAAGCCCGGTAACACTTCATGTCCGGCCGCTTCAATCTCTACCACTTGACGCGCGCGATAAATTTTATTTACTGAAACTTCATTGATTTTTTGCAGTGCTTCTTTGGAGTGGCACACGTCCGTGAGTGCTTGATCGAAGTGGCCTTCCAAAATCGATTTCTCATTATCTAAAAATACCTCCGTACACTCGTCCAACAATTTATTAATGGCAAGTGCACGCAGCACACCCAGCTTTCCGTTGAGGCTGTTGTATTTAGTTAACTTTTCTTTTTTGAATTGATCACGTAACACGGCCGCCATCATTTCAATGGTCTCCTCAAAGCTTACCAGTCCCAATCGACAACCATCTTCTAAGTCGATAATGCTGTAGCAAATATCATCAGCGGCTTCCACCAAAAAAGCAAGTGGATGACGGCACCAACTGGCGGTTGCGTTTTTTGATAAGCCCAATTCTGTTGCTACCTGTTCAAATACATTTTGTTCTGATTGAAAATACCCAAATTTTTTCTGACTCTTTTTCCTTTTGTCCCTTTCGGGGAAGAATGCAGCACAAGGGTATTTTGTAAAAGCACCTAACGTAGCGCTGGTCAATTTCAATCCATGCTCACTTTTATTTAAGATACGAAAGCCTTGGGCGTTGCCTTCAAAAGTTATCAGATCGGACCATTCTGTTTGCGAAACTTTCGGTTGA
Source organism: Cytophagales bacterium (assembly GCA_038250265.1). Lineage (GTDB taxonomy): Bacteria > Bacteroidota > Bacteroidia > Cytophagales > Cyclobacteriaceae > ELB16-189. The sequence continues at coordinate 25,864 of JBBSCN010000004.1, forward strand.
AAACTCTTGCCAAAATCGTCTTCCAGAAAAAAATCTGAAAGGGCATGTTCACCTGCATGGCCGAAAGGCGGATTGCCCACGTCATGCGCCAACGAAGCGGCCGCTACAATTGCCCCAAAATCAAAAAGCGAAAAGTCGTTTGTTAGATCGGGATGGCGTTTCAGAATTTGTTCCCCCACTTTTTTGCCCAATGATCGCCCCACGCTGGAAACTTCTAAACTATGAGTTAACCGGGTATGAACAAAATCTTGCTCAGGTATTGGGTGAACTTGTGTTTTGTCTTGGAGCCTTCGGAAAGGATGTGAAAAAATAATACGGTCGTAATCCTGCTCAAACGCGCTGCGCGAGGGTTCCGAAAAGTCAGGCTTTTGATTGAGCCGCTTAGAGGACAGAAGTTGCTTCCAATTCATGGATTACTCCTTCAACACTAAATCAATACACATTACCGCGGCTAAAATTAGCAGGCGCAGAGGATGGTCAGCAGGCACCTCCGAGTTGATTTGTAAAATATAATTATCCGCTGAAGTGAATAGCTCTTTGCCCAATCCGCTCCATTTTTTGGTAACGGTGGCAAATTCTTTTCCGTCATTGGATACGAACCTAAAATCCCAGCTAGTCCATTTACCCTTAAGCATACATAAAGGTCGCTCGCTTGCGTCTAAGACTTGAAACTTCCCGCCAATTGAAAAAAGCTTTTGTTTGAATTTTCCGATCAGTTGGTTTCGCTCATCCAACACTTCCACATTTGATAAAAAAATGGAGACACCCCTTCTCACCATGATCAATGTTTGACCTTCGGGCGTTTTGATCTCCATGTTAAATGGAGTCATTCGCTTGTAATCGGTAAAACGAAAAATTTTTGTGAAGAATCCTAAGTTTTCTTCACGGCATTGCAGTACAATTTGCTTTGTGTCGGGGTCAAGAATGTCAAAGCTGTTGGCAGCCTTGAAGATCTTTACATGTTCTTTTACGAAAAAGAGATTTTTATTTAGTGCGGGATGCATAAATTTCGACTGGGTCTTGTTTGAAAATTTGTACTAAAATACTATAAAGTTCAGGTTGTGATGTTTTAAACTGCGAGGAACGCTCAAAAAAGTTTTCTACCGCCACGGCAAAGAACTCCTCCACGCTTTCAAAGGCATACTTTCTAAAGAAATGCTCTTGATCTTCTTTTAAGCGAGGCATCTCTTGGTGAGCGTAGATTTCAAATTCATTTACCCAATGCGGACTGATCACTTCATAGTCATGATGCATAATTTTATGTTCCAGCCAAAGAGCATGAGCAAATTCGTGTAAAAGTAAGTTAAGCCCATCGTTAGGCCGATTGAGCCCTTCCACAATTCCGCGCCAGCTAAACACAATAGTCTTTAAGCGAGGGTTTACCTCTCCCTTATGAAGTTTATGTGTTATTTTAGAATTATAGAAATCCGGGTAAACGATTATTCGCTCAAAAAAAGTAAGGCTTGTGTTGGGAAGAAATAGAACCAACTGAGAAGCCGCAGAAGCAATGATGGCTTTCATGGCTCGTTTCAATTTCATTTTGTCGCGTTCTATAAAATCAAAATATTCATAATGATTTTTTACCAAGCGAAGAAACTTCTTCTTCAGTTTCCTCGATAAAGCCGAATAGTAGGGGTACTTGTGGTTAAGAAAGCGATGAAAAATGGGGCGATAATAGAAACGAAAGCGCAACTCTGAGTAAATTGAAAACAAGAGTTGCGCTATCCAGCCTAACAAACTAATTCGCATTTATATCTTCTTCAACAGATTTGTCATCGATACCGAATCTTGAATGATGGATTTTAGAGACCCGATCGAAATACGCTCTTGCTTCATTGTATCGCGGTCGCGAATAGTGACAGTATCATCTTGCAAGGTTTGATGGTCGATGGTAACGCAATAAGGTGTACCAATGGCATCCATTCTGCGGTAACGCTTACCGATGTTGTCTTTATCTTCGTAGAAGCAACGGAAGTCAAATTTTAAATCATTGAAAATGGCTTCTGCTTTTTCGGGCAATCCGTCTTTTTTCATCAACGGAAGAATGGCCACTTTGCTCGGAGCGAGTGGCGCAGGAATTTTTAGGACAACACGTTCTGTTCCGTCTTCCCCGCCCGTCTGAACGCCATCAGTCGTTCGGGCGGGTAATTTTTCTTCAGTATAGGCTTTGGAAAGAATCGACAAAAACATCCGATCCAACCCAACGGAAGTTTCCACTACGTAAGGAATATAACTTTGATTTTCTTCTGCATCAAAGTATTGTAATTTTTTTCCGGAAAATTTCTCGTGGCTCTTTAAATCAAAATCCGTACGGCTGTGTATACCTTCCAGCTCTTTGAAGCCCATGGGGAAATTGAATTGAATATCGCAGGCAGCATTGGCGTAGTGCGCTAAGTTGAGGTGATCGTGGAAACGATAATTTTCTGCACCCAGTCCCAGTGTTTGATGCCACTTCATGCGTTTCTCTTTCCAGAATTCATACCACTTCATCTCTTCGCCCGGCTTCACGAAAAATTGCATTTCCATCTGCTCAAATTCGCGCATGCGGAAAATAAATTGGCGCGCCACAATTTCGTTACGAAATGCTTTGCCGATTTGCGCAATCCCAAAAGGTATTTTTAAGCGACTGGTTTTTTGGACGTTTAAAAAGTTTACAAAAATTCCCTGTGCTGTTTCGGGGCGCAAATAGATTTTATTGGTGTCTTCTGCCACTGAGCCCATTTCGGTAGAGAACATTAAATTAAACTGACGAACGTCTGTCCAATTTTTAGTTCCAGAAATCGGATCCGCAATTTCCAAGTCGATGATCAATTGCTTCATTGCCTCCATGTTTGAGCTGCCCAACGCGTCTTTCATCCGACTGTTGGCCTCATCAATTTTCTTCTGATACTCCACCACTCTCGGGTTAGTGTTCACAAACATAGCCTTATCAAAGTTCTCAAATCGTTTGGCAGCCTTCTCCACTTCCTTATCAATCTTATCTTGAATTTTGGAAATGGCATCCTCCACCAACACATCGGCACGATAGCGCTTTTTAGAATCTTTGTTATCTAGCATAGGGTCGCTAAAAGCATCCACATGGCCAGACGCTTTCCAAACCGTAGGATGCATGAAAATGGCTGAATCTATGCCCACAATATTGTCGTGCATCATGGTCATGAATTTCCACCAGTATTCTTTGATGTTGTTTTTTAGCTCTGCTCCGTTTTGCCCGTAATCGTACACAGCACTAAGGCCATCATAAATTTCGCTGGAGGGAAAAATAAACCCATACTCCTTGGAATGGGAGATCACATTTTTTAAAAGATTGTCTTCTGTATTGGCCATAAGTGGCAAAGATAGTTGTTAGCCGAAAGAAAGCCACATAGCATGGCGGCTAGTTAAAACTTTTTATTGCTTCGGAAGCCTAACAGCATTGAACGATAGAAATCAGTTCATCAAAGTAGGTATAGCAACCGAGAAGTTCGTTCCTTGGCCAACTTTAGAAGTCAATGAAATTTTGCCCCCTAGCTTTTCGATGGCTTCTTTGGCAATGTATAGCCCCAGCCCAGAACCTTGAGATCGCTCGGTAGCCCGGTAAAACATATCGAAGATTTTTGGCTGGTGTTCTTCAGCGATGCCGATTCCATTGTCATTGACTTGTATAACAAGACTATTATTTTGGTAGCTTGTTTTCAGTTCTACTAGTTTTTCTTCTTTATTGGCATCATTGTACTTTAATGAATTTCCTACTAGGTTGTTTAGGACCACTTTTAATCTCCCTCGATCTGAGTTGACTTCAAGATCTACGGGCACGTCTAATTTAAAATAAATATTTTCAAAACCATCTGCGTAGCGCAAGCTGTCGACTACTTCTTTCACAAGATCTACTAGTTTGAAGCTTTCCTTTTTTATTTCAACTCTGGAATTTCTAGAATAGTCAATAATCTCAAGAATAAAATCATCGAGATTGTTGATTCGGGTTTTCATCATTCCCAAGCATAGTTTCACTTCTTCCGGGTCGTCTGTTCGTTGGGCAATTTCAATCAACCCCCGCATTGAACTGAGCGGAGCTTTTAAGTCGTGCGAGGCACTGTAAACAAATCGATCAAGCTCTTCATTGGTTTTGGAAAGTAACTCGTTTTTCAGTAAGATTTCTTTTTCGGTATGATGATTAATGTTGAGGAGGAAAAAGAAAATGAGCACACACAAAACGGTAGCAATAAAAAAATTAGTGATAAACGTAATACGTACATATTCCTCTCCATACACTTGCGCCTGTTGCGCTGGGCTAAGAATAAAGATTTTTATTTCGTACACATAAGACATAACGAAAAGGGTCGCTGATATAAGGCAGAAAAAAAGTGCTGCAGGGCGATACCGATATCCAAAAAGCGCCAGCGCCAATAAGCAGCATACAATTAGAAAAATGTAAGTCCCCGCCCGATAGGTATCGTTGGACGCAAATATGTATGCAAGAAAATTTGCGATGACCAATAGTAAGACACTCGTAACCTGATAGTGTCCTTTTCTATTGAGAAGAATAGAGATAACAGAAACTGTCACCCCTAACAAATAGAAGTAGTTGAAAATGGTTATTCCGTTTACCCAGTCAATGCCAACGTACACCAAACAAACTAATGTGGTCGTGACTGCCATTTGCGCTCGGAGCATCGCTGATTTGTATTCTGCGCGAGAGGCAATAAATTTATCTTTGCCAATCAGGAAATTTCTAATTATTTTCTTAAACCGCATTCTTTACATAAATTGTTAAATTTACTTTCAAAATGATAGAATCAAAAATTACTTTTAATAATACCTTGTGATCGTGCCTACACTAAACGCATGATGTCAATGGTTACCCCTTTCAAAAAAATAGCGTTGGCCATCGCCTTTTCGCCCACTTCCAAGGCACTGCTTGCTCAGGCAGTTCGGTTAGCTTTTTTGCACAGGGCTGAACTTTTATTGGTCCATGTTGGGAAAAAGGACACGGAGAGTGAAAGCAAAATGAAAGAGCTCACCCGTTCGTTGACAATAAACCTAACTGTTTTGTGGCGCGATGGAAATCCGACAAGCGAAATTCTAAAAGTGTGCAATGAAGAAAATATTGATTTGTTGGTGGCGGGCGCATTAAAAACGGAAAATCTTGTTCAAAACTATATTGGCACGGTAGCCAGAAAAATCATGCGCAAAGCCAACTGCTCAGTGATGATGATTCAAAACCCAAGTGAGGGGACAAGGCCAATCCAAAACATTGTGGTCAATGCAGAAGACAGTCCTTTTATAGAAGAGGCTATCGCAATAGGCTGCCGAATCGGGCAATTGGAAAATACCCAGTGGATACACATCACCCGCGAGCTCAAGTTGTTGGGATTGGCCTTATCGGCTAACGAGCAATGTACTGAAGATGAATACCATGAGAGCAAGCAAGAAATGGTACGGGAAGAGATCGTTGAAGTCGAAAAAATATTAAGTCGAGTACCGCACGAGAATTTGAAAGTCAACATCAAAATGTTATCAGGAAAAGCGGGCTATGAACTCGCCCGGTTTGCCGAACGAAAGAAGGCTGATTTGTTGATAGTCGGTGCACCGGAAAGAAGATTTTCGTTATTGGATCGGATTTTCCCGCACGATCTAGAATATATATTCGCCAACCTCCCTTGTAATTTGCTAGTGGTTAATCAACCTAAATTATGAGCAAATTAAGCCAACAAGAGATCATGGCGCTGCTCGTGCAACTGAGCGTTATGTTGCTAATGGGCAGATTATTTGCCGAACTAGCGCGCAAAGTAAAACAGCCTTCCGTGGTAGGCGAAATCATTGCAGGGCTAATTCTGGGCCCTACCATCCTAGGGTTAATAAACCCCGATTGGTTTCAAACCCTTTTTCCAGCAGGCTCGTCTTCGTTGGTGCTCGATGGCTTCGTTCAAATTGCAGTGGTGATGTTGCTATTCATTGCGGGGTTGGAAGTCGATTTGCATATTGTGTGGCAGCAAGGCAAGCAAGCTGTATACACGAGCATTTTTGGACTCATCATTCCATTTTCATTTGGTTTTATCTTTCCCTATTTCTACCCAACATTTTTTGGCAGCACAGACCAATCCCGCCATCTGGCGTACGCACTTTTTATGGGCACATCCATGGCCATCACCGCGCTTCCAGTCATTGCCCGAATATTGATGGATTTGAATTTATTAAAATCGCGCATGGGAATGTTGGTCATTTCTTCTGCCATGATCACCGATTTGATCGGCTGGTTAATTTTTTCCGTAGTGCTGGGTATGATCGGCAAAGAGCAAAACATGTCCATCCTCAACACACTTATTCTTACTGTCGGCTTTACTGTGGCCATGCTCACATTAGGTCGCGGCCTGATGAACCGTGCGCTTCCATGGGTCAACAAAAAGTTAGCTTGGCCGGGAGGGTTGCTATCGCTATCCCTCGCCCTTTGTTTTATGGGCGCTGCCTTCACCGAATACATCGGCATTCATGCCGTGTTTGGAGCCTTTATAGTGGGTGTCGCGCTGGGAGACTCAGAACATTTGAGCGAACGTGCTAAAGAAATTATTCACCAATTCATCAATAACATTTTTGCGCCTTTATTTTTTGTTTCCATTGGCTTGAAGGTAAACTTCATTGCTAATTTTGATTGGGCACTTACGCTTGCTATTATAGTGATCGCTTTCGCGGGAAAAATTATTGGTAGCAGCTTGGGCACTCGCTTGGGTGGATTCAGTTGGCGCGAATCCATTGCAGCGTCTTTTGGTATGAACGCCCGAGGCGCCATGGAAATTATTTTGGGATTGGTTGCGTTGGAAAACGGATTGATCAACGAACGCGTTTTCGTTTCGCTCGTCATCATGGCGCTTATTACCAGCATTACTAGCGGCCCTCTGATGAAGTGGGTACTGAAGAAATAGCAGGGAAGCAAAAATTTGTTGAAGTTTGAAAAGAGTGTCTGTTTGAGTACTTTTGACTTAACGTTTTTCTATATGAATTGGAAAGAGCACATCTCAACTGATCCCACCGTTTTATTTGGTAAAATGGTCATTAAAGGCACAAGGATTCCTGTAGAATTAATTCTAGAAAAATTGGCGGCTAGCTATTCTTTTGACGATTTAATTGTCGCCTACCCGCGAATAACCATTAGCGACATTCAAGCTTGCCTCTTGTTCGCTGCCGAGAACTCCAAGCATGAGAAGATATTGGCTGTAGCCTAAATGAATCCTCAGATAGTTGCTGACGAAAGTGTTGACTTTAGAATCATTTTGCAACTGCGAAAAATAGGGTTGAATATTTATTCAATTGCTGAAAGTCAGCCCTCATTAAAAGATGAAGTAGTTCTCGCCATCGCTCACGGCAAAGAGGCCTTATTAATTACAGAAGATAAGGACTTCGGAGAACTGGTTTTCCGTTTGCAACTTCCTCATAGAGGGGTGCTTTTAGTTAAAATAGCTGACGCCCAAAAGAAAATACCTAGTGTGGTGGAAGCAATATCGGAACACTACACTAAGATGCTTAATAAATTCTGCGTAATAGATAGCACTAAATTAAGGATTAAGGATTAATAACCACAGGACAGGCGGTCATGCTCTCATTTCCAATTCTTTATCAAATCGAATATTTGCTCCTTGCCAGCAGTTCTGTTAATTTTAAAAGAATTTGAAACCAATGTTTGAAGCCAGCGTCAATAATCATTCTTACGAAGTGCTTTCAGGCGAGGATGGCTTTCACGTAAATGGCGAATTAATGAATTGGGACATTGTTCCCATTTCCGATGGTCATTATCACGTCTTATTCAAAAATAAATCTTATCGGGCAGAGTTTGTCAAGATAGATTCAGTGACCAAATCGGTAGATTTAAAAATAAATGGCAAGCGGTTTACCGTGGGCCTAAAAACCAAGTTCGATTTGCTGTTGGAAAAGATGGGGATCAACAATGCGTCTGCCAGTAAACTGAATTACGTTAAGGCACCCATGCCGGGCTTGATCATCGACCTAAAAATCAAAGCGGGTGATGTAATAAAAAAAGGAGACATCTTATTGATTTTGGAAGCAATGAAAATGGAGAATATTTTAAAATCTTCTGGTGATGGCACTGTGAAAGAAATAAAAGTAAAAAAGGGTGATAGCGTAGAGAAGGGTCAAGTGCTGGTAGAGTTTTAAAAAGAAACAGTTATAGAAAACATGAAAGATTCGATCTTCAAATTTCTGCGATTAGACAATCTCATGGGCAACCTTACGGGATATGTAGAAACGCAAGTGAAGTTGGTGAAAATGGAAGTGCGTGATGAGGTAACCAAGGCGCTTTCGCGTGGCTTGGTATTGGCGAGCGTTCTTTTGTTAGCATTTCTCTTCTTGATATTTTTCAGTGTCGGCTTTGCACATTATTTAAGCGATGTTTTTGAACATGGATATATTGGCTACTGGATTGTGTCAGGGATTTACGGCATTCCGTGCTTGTTATTTCTATTGTTTCGAAAGCCGTTAAGCATTGCCATCGAAAAATATTTTGCCAAATACATTAAACACAAAGAGTACTAATATGGAACTGTTGGAAACGCAAGACCCAGAGAGAAGAAGACTGATCGAAACATCTGATCGGCATAAGCAGGAGCTAGAAAAGGAGATTAACACCATGTCTGACAAAACTGAAAAGGTTGTCAAGAATGCATTGATCATTGGCGGGGTACTGGCGGTAACTTATCTGCTGGTCAGCCAACTTTCCCTAGGTAAAAAGAAAAAGAAAGTAAAAACAAGAGCCGCCTCTATTTCGCAAGATGTTGAAGAAGACGATGAAGAAAATGAACAGCCTGAAACACCGAGCTTATTTTCGCAAATTGGCGCAAAAGTGGCCGACACCGCCACCGTTGTCCTTCTCGATTTGGCGAAGGAGGCATTGGCTGAATATTTAAAAAATCGTACACAGAAAGATGGCAATTCTTAAGAGCTTAGAAGACCGTTACCGCCAAGGAAAAAAATCCATTGCCGTACTTGTCGACCCCGATAAAGTAGAAAATACATCTGATTTAGATTCGCTGATCCGCTTGGCCAATGAAAATTGTGTCGATTTCTTTTTTGTGGGTGGAAGTCTAGTCACCACTACGAATATGGGCGAAGTGATCCGTCACATTAAAGAAAATGTATCAATACCGGTAGTCATTTTCCCTGGGAGCACTTTACAGATAGATCCTGCAGCCGATGCCATTTTGTTTTTGTCTCTTATCTCCGGTAGAAATCCAGATTATCTGATTGGGCAACATGTCGTGGCAGCTCCGATCTTAAAAAATAGTGGTTTGGAGGTGATGCCTACGGGGTACGCTCTTATTAACTCAGGAAAGACTACGTCTGCTGCGTATGTAAGTAACACCACCCCGATTCCGGAAGATAAGTATTCACTCGCTGCTTGCACTGCACTGGCCGGTGAAATGCTCGGCCTCCGGCTTATCTATTTGGACGCAGGAAGCGGGGCCGAGCGCGAAATCAATGCCAAAATGATCAGCACAGTTCGCAAAACGATCAACGTTCCACTTATTATTGGAGGCGGAATTAATACCAGCAGAAAAGCCATCACCGCATTGGAAGCCGGAGCCGATATGATCGTGATTGGTAATGCGCTGGAGAAAGACCCTAACCTATTGACCGAAATTTCTGATAAAGTATACGATTGGAACCAGTCGGTGAAATCGGAACGATAGTCTTTTAGTAGGTTTCCCAATCCCTTATTTATTCTTATTTTTGCAAGCCCTTTTGGGGCTAAAAACGCTTAAATCATGGAAAAAAAGATAGTTCGGGTAGGAGACATAGAGTGCGGAAGCGATGACCTCTTCCTTATTTCGGGTCCCTGCGTTATCGAGGACGAGAAGATTATGATGGAAACGGCCGAGAAATTGAAAAGAATTTCCGAGCGGTTGAACATCAAAACAATCTATAAATCATCGTTTCAAAAAGACAATCGCAGCAACTTAAAGTATTATACAGGCCCTGGCTTGGCTAAAGGCGTTGCCCTTTTGGCTAAGGTCAAAGAGCAATTTGGGTTTCCATTGCTTACGGATATTCACTATCCCGATCAGGCCGCTGCAGCGGGAGAGGTGATAGACGTGCTCCAGATTCCAGCCTATTTGTGTATGCAGACAGATTTGATGGTGGCCGCTGCAAAAACCAAGCGGGTAATAAATATCAAGCATGGTCAGTTTTTGGCGCCTGATAATATGAAGCACCCGGTTGGTAAATGTGTGGATAGCGGCAACGACCAAATTATTTTAACGGAGCGTGGTTTCACCTTTGGTTACAACGATTTGATTGTAGATCCGCGCAGTTTCTACCACATGAACAAAATTGGTTATCCCGTAGTTTTTGATGTTACTCATGCCATTCGTAAATATGGAATACCTAGTGCCGATGCAAAAGGTGGAGCACGCGAATTTTTACCGGTGCTTTCAAGAGCAGGTATTGCTGCTGGGGTTGACGGTGTGTTCATCGAAGCGCATCCTGATCCAGACAAAGCACTATGCGATGCAGCAAGTCAGTTAAACATCAATCAACTCGAAGAATTTTTAAAGCCGCTTATCGAACTTCATAATGTGGAAGTAAAATTCCGCGAAAAATCTCTCATTACTCATTAAAATCATAAACCATGGAATTGTATTTAGATTCAGCAGACCTAAAAGAAATTGAAGAAGCATTTCAACTTGGCTTTTTAAACGGATTAACAACCACACCTACTTTCATGCATCGCGGAGGTGTGACGGATGTTGACGGGTTGATTGTAAAACTTTCGAAAATCGTTCCGGTTCTCCAAATTGAAGCACTTGGCGATACTGCTGAGCAAGTTTTAGCAGAAGCAAAACGGCAATTAGACTTAGGTCTAGATCCTAAAAAAACTGTTTTCAAAATTCCGGTTTCGTTGGAAGGTGTGAAGGCATGTAACCTATTGCGTAAAGCGGGATTGTTAGTGAATGTGCACTTGGTTTATACACTTCAGCAAGCGTACATGGCGATGCATGCTGGCGCAACTTATGTTTGCCCTCTTGTCGGCCGCTTGCAAGATCAAGGTCACGATGCGTTAGATTTAGTGAGCCAATGCGTGATGGCAGTAGATCATTATGGATACGATACAAAAGTGATGTTCTCTTCGGTTCGGTATGCGGAACACGTACGAAACGCAATCAACTTAGGGGTTCACACGATCACAGCCCCTTGGAAAGTATTGAAAGCATTAACTGATAATAATCTAACGGCACTAGGTACACAACAGTTTGTGGAGCATACCAAGTTGATGACAGTGCGTGTGAAGGAAGTGTTGAGCAGTAAAAACCCCATAGTCACTTCTGATACCTCGGTGACAGATGCATTGGTAAAAATGACAGAGTACGGCTTTGGAAGCATCACTGTAACGAAAGACGGAAAAGTATTGGGCGTATTTACGGATGGCGATTTGAGAAGAAAGCTTCAAGAGAATGGCCGTGAAATCTTAACCAAAAAAATTGGTGAGTTTCAATACAAAGAGCCCGTATCAATTGATGCCGATGCGTTGTTGAACGAGGCATCTGATATTTTCAAGAAAACAAAAGTAGATACGATTTTAGTAACGGAAGGTGGCAAGCCAGTGGGCATGCTAGACATCCAGGATCTTAAAGATTAATCTTTCATTTTGGACGCGGCCGGTATACAATCTTTATTCGCTGAAATAGGTGGTAGGTTTTGTGTACCGGCTGCTGACCTTCAATCCAAACTCCAAAAAGTAAAAGCATTTGTTTTTGATTGGGATGGCGTGTTCAACGATGGTTCTAAACGCGACCTTACGGGAAGCGGTTTTTCGGAACCCGATGCAATGGGCACCAATATGTTGCGCTTTAGCTATTGGTTACTGAATAAGTCCTTGCCTATTACCGCCATCATCACCGGAGAAGAAAACGAATCGGCTCTTTTTCTTGGTAAAAGAGAACGCTTTACTTCGCTTTATTTCAAGGCCACTAATAAACTAAAATCCTTCGAGCATTTTTTAAATTCAAATAACCTTCAAAGGGAGGAAGTGGCTTTTGTGTTTGACGATGTATTGGATTTAGGCGTAGCTTCACAATGCGGTGTGCGCGTAGTAGTACACCGCCTTACCAATCCTCTTTTCAATAAATACCTGATCGACAATAAGATTTCCGATTATCTCACTAGCCAGTCGGGTGGAAACCAAGCCGTGCGTGAAGCATGCGAACTAATGATTGGTCTATACGGAAAATATGATCAGGCAATTTCTAACCGTTCTCAATTTTCGGATTTGTACAAACAATATCTTGCCGAGCGACAAAAAGTTGACACTTCAATTTTTAGTGGCATCGTCTAACTAGCGGGGTTACTTACTGGCAACTACGAACCAGTATGTATTTGTCTACACCACTTTCTTTCTTATCTGTTTCGCATACGTCCGGCTCACCGGAAAACTTTTCCCGCTTTGCATTTTTACGATCATGCCGCCATTGAAGTGTCGCTCAATTTCTTTTAGGTAATTGACGTTAACAATTGTCGAGCGATGTACTCGTATGAACGAGTCCGGATTCATGAGCTCTTCTAGTTTCCCAATGCCGGATGAACTAACAAACTGATCGTTCTTGGTTGAGATAATGGTATAGTCTCCGGAGGCCTCTAAATAAACAATCTCATCGACTGGTAAATTGAAAAGCTTCTCCGACTTCTGCACAAAAATATGAGAGTCATAGCTATCTCTATGTTTCACTTCACGGAGGCCTCCCAACAAATCTTCAATGCGACCTTCTTCCATTTTCTTTCGCTTCATCGCCCGTTCCACTGCCAATTTAAATCTCTCCTCGTCCATTGGTTTTAGCAAGTAGTCAATCGCATTCCGTTCAAAAGCTTTGATCGCGTATTGGTCATACGCGGTAGTAAAGATTACATAGGGTTCGTGATCAATTTCATCCAATACATCAAAGCCCGTCATTACCGGCATTTGCACATCTAGGAAAATTAAATCAGGTTTCAATCGATTAATTTTCTCTACTGCCTCTGAGCCTTTAGAACATTCGTCTAAGAGTTCAATATTTTCAAAAGGCTCTAAATATTCCCGCAAAAGATCGCGCGCCAATTTCTCATCATCAATAATCAGACAGGTTACTTTATTCATATGGGTTGAGTTTCAAGTTTTTCTTTCGTTACTATTGGCACTGAAATTATTTTGTCTTTAATGAAAAAGCGAACAGCATAGCCATTTTCAGAAGCTTTTATTTGCAATCCTGACTGAGAGCCAAAGTAACTTTTCAAACGCAGATCGGTATTGGCCATGCCAATTCCACTAGAGCTTCCATCCATTACCTTTTTTGCTTTTGAGCCAAGGCCGTCATCCCTTACCTCGAAAGAGGTAATTTTACCTGATCTTTTTACGGTTAAGTAAATGGTTCCCCCTTCTTCCTTTGGGCCAATGCCATACTTAACGGAATTTTCTACCAACGGCTGCAAAATCATTGGAGGAATTTCGATTTGAAGGCACGAAGCATCAATTTCTTTCTCAAAATTTAAACGGTCTCCGAACCTAACTTGTTGAATTCGAACATAGTTTTCTATGAATTCAATTTCATCGCTTAGCTTCACGAGTTCCTCCCCGTGCGAATCCAACGCGTACCTAAAAATATCGGACAGGTTGGTAATAACTTTGCGAGCCTGCTCCTTGCTGGTGTGAATGAGCGTGCTGATGGAGTTAAGCGTATTGAACAGAAAATGCGGATTGATTTGCGACTTCAATAATGAAATCTGCATCTCTTTGTTCTTGATTGCCAATAAACTCTTCTCTTTCTCTTGGCGCTGAATGCCCTGAAAATACCTAATCACATAATATACCCCAACGGTAATAATGTATTGATCATGAAAGCGGAGTGCATCCCAACTCAGCAAATCGAGCATGTATTCTTTCCAATGGACAAAATAAACCAACCCATCCATGTAGTCGGTGAAGTAATACGATAGCGTGCCCATCGCAAGAAAAAAGAAAATAATTCCGAAAAGATGGCCGCCTACCTGAAAGAAGGGTTTAAAATTTGAAAGCCAATGCGACCAAAAGAAAATGAGAATGATAAAAATGATAAGGGCCTCATACAAGAAGAATGCGTTCCAAAGTACATACAGAGCCGGATTAACAAATTGCCATTCGATGATCGCGCTGATGGAAAAATTTATAAAATACCAAAGGCAAATGAGCCAATAGGCACGTTTCCAGATTTTCGGTATACGTTCAAGCCACTTCAAGTGTGTAAGATTCTTTTTTAAATTTAATCATTTGAAATGAATTGGCATTAAAGGCGAAAAACCGGTTAAAAGCTCAAATAATTCGCTAAGTAATTGTAAAGTACTGGCTGATAAAACGCTAACTTGTGGTTAATAATTTATGAAATATTGCTTGGTGCTTTTTTGCGCCTTCAGCGCATTTGTTTCAGTTGCCCAAAAGATAACCATTTCGGGCAAAGTGGTCGATAATGAGACCCAAGAACCCCTGCCGTTTGCCTCTATCGGGATTTTAGGCAATTCAGTTGGTACAATCACCAATTTGCAAGGAGAGTTCGATTTCCATCTCAATAACAATCTCAGAAACGACATTTTTGCCATCCAGATGTTGGGATACAAGACGTTCGAAGCTCCCGTTTGGTCTCTATTGAAAGATTCGCTGAAAATTGAGATGAATAAATCTAATTTTATTTTGCAAGAAGTACTGGTTGCAGATTCTTTGACAGGTGGGGATATCCTTAACATTGCACTTAAACGAATTAGTGAAAATTATCCGACCGAGCCTTTTTTGATGCAAGGGTTTTACCGCGATTTGAAAAAAGTAGCGAATACCTACATTTCATTGTTAGAGGCAGCTGTTGAGATTTACGATGAAGATTATAAAGAGCCGAGAAATAAATTCAAACTTCGCGAAAGGGTCGCGCTCAAAGAAGTTAGAAGAAGCTTGGGGTATAATAGTAAATTCACGGCTTTTTTTGATCAAGGCAACTTGCTAGAGGATTTGTTACTTCATAATAGTATTCGTTATCGACACTTGCCAGAAGAGGACGATTTTCTAAAACAATTGGTGAGAGAGAAAGATAATTATTTTGATAATCAGCCTGTTTATGTGGTGACACATAGGGTGGATCAAATTACTATTCTCATTGAAAAGGGAAGTTTTTCAATCCTCCGTTTCGAAGATGAAAACACATCTGATGTTTTTGTCGGCAAAAAGAGCGGCTTGGTCAGCAAGCTAGTGAACGTGAAGAGAGTTGTTGATTTTAAGCCTTTCAACGGCAAAATGTATCTAAATTATCTTACTGTTAATTCAAAGATCAATTGGTATCATAGCGAAACCAACGAACTGAAATTTGAAACGGAACTTCAGCAACTGCTTTTGATAAACGCGGTAGAGCCCTCTACCAAAGGTAAAATTGGTTTTGGTAAAAAAATGAAGGGATATGGACTTCAATATCAAGATCAGGCTTACAACAAGGAATTTTGGGATAATTATAACGTACTTAAGGAGAGTAAATTAGAGAAAAAGATTATTCATGATCTCGAGCGCGAAGAACCGCTAGAAAGCCAGTTCAAGGACGGTCGCGATTAGTTTCAATTTTCAAATAACATCTTCTTTTTCCTACATTTAAGTATGATTTCATGGGCGGAGCTTTCGGAATATACGCTTGAGAAAAAAATCTCGCTGCTTTACCAACACGCGCAGTTTGTGGTGGGCATTAGATATTATAGCTATAAGGTCAACCTCTATTTGTTAGGTAAAGACTACGTGGAAGTCTTTATCAAACATAAGTGGACGTCCGTAGAACGTATCGCCTTACTCGACCGAGCCCACACGCGAATGAAATTCTATTCTGATCAGATAAAATTGCCTACTTCGCTGTAACAGAATCTAGTGGCGAACAAAACAACTAGATCTTAATTATGCTGTTGATTATGTTAATTCGATCGAAGTAAAAAAATTTAACCACTTTGACTCAATATTTGCTACGATAGGCTTGGTATCCGTTTTAAGATTTCCGCTTTCAACGTATCTGTATTTTGAGTTCCCACCCGAACTATTTTTTTTGAGTCAAAGAATTTTAACTCCACGGCTTTGTTGCCACTTATATTGTAAAGCATCCCATTGGGAATAAAACGAATACCCCAACCATACAAATAATTGTTGTGTGTTTCTTTGGCACCTGTTATTCTAGACAATAAGATTTTCTTTTTTATCAGACCAATTCCAAAAGAAAC
>JBBSCN010000005.1:0-41071 GCA_038250265.1 Cytophagales bacterium
AAAAGCCCGATGATAAACCACTCCATCCCGCTAGGCATTCCAAACAAAAGTATTGCGTTCATATCATTAAGAATTAGACGGTAAAGGTAAGATTTATTGTTTGATACAAAAACTGCAGTTTTTTCAATTCATCGGTATTTCCTTCCAGCTGCTTTTGCGGAAGCCCAAGTACTGATTTTTGGAAGGGTCAAATACCATTTGGTCATACACCATGGGGATTTTATCGAGGCCCGTGGAGGTGATCAATCCCCATTTGTTCGCTCTGCTTACTCTTAAAAAACCATTGCTCAATTCTTCTAATCCTTGGAACCGTGGCTCAATTTCCAAAAAACCTTTTTCATTGGCCAAACCCACCAATTGATTTACCCTCACCAAAAATTTTCCACTCATTAAGCGAGAAATGCTTTCATACCGCAGCGGTAAAACAAACTTTCCGTCTTTATCGATCATGCCCCATTTCTTGTTTCGCATTACCCGTGAAAGCCCGTATGTAAACGAAGAGACTTTTTCATAGTTCGGCTGAACAATAATTTTATCGCCTGCATTGATGAAGCCCCACAAGCCAATCAATTTAATCGGTGCCAAGCCTTCCTGGAAATCGCCAATGCTATCATACCGGTTGGGAATTCGCAGCTTTCCCTGTGCATCCACAAAACCATATTTTCCATCCCTCCATATTCCCCTAAGTCCTTCACTAAATTCAAACCTTTTTTTTGTTTTTACTTCACGCTGAACCGAGGGCTTTTGTGAATCGACATTCTCACGCAGCCCTTCGTAGTTGATGGTGTTCTCATTTCCATCAGGCAATGTCTCTATCCAGTAATCTTCTTTGAATTGAATTGCATAAGGAGAAAAATAAATAATCTTTCCATCGATGCTTTTCAAAAAAGAATTACCTGGCTGCATCAACAAGTAACGAGTGTCATTTGCCAACCGAATCGGGTACGGCTGTGGTGCCAATCTCCAATTTTCTTTTATATCGATAATGCCATACTGACCTTTAAATTTTACCGCCACTAAGTTTGTTGTCCGATCACCGATCGAATCAAATACACAATGGACAATCTCTTCGCCTTTGGTTGTGACCAAGCCCCAATAAATTCCACTTCTACATTTCCAAGTTGTACCGTTAAACTGTTCGATGCGGGTGTATGATTTTTTAGTTTGCACCTTCCCCAGTGAATCGAGCAAATGCCAACCACTATTTTTTTGAAATACCCGAAAGCCTTCTTTGTAATATTCAACTGAATCAAAGGTAATAGATGCGACTACTTCGCTGTTGGTGCGAATAACTCCCCATTTATTTTTTGACTTTGCGAAGAACAGATCAGATTTTATTTCTTTCAGCGAATCCCACCGAACAGGAATTAGCAGTTTCTTTTGATCATCCATCAAACCAAACTTTCCTCCGGCTTTGACTACATATTGTTTGTTTGAGGTAGGGATCAGCTGATCTGCTAAAGTTTTGTCTAACACTTCATTCTTGTCGTTAAGGTATAGCCATTCATTGGGCAACTGTGCAACTACTTTTCCTTCTTCGTTTATTCTGACGGCTTGGTATTGGATGGGTAGCTTTATTTCTCCTTCGCGATTAATAATTCCCTGCAAGCCTTTTTCGTAAATAATTGAGTAACCCTTATAAAATTCAGACAGGCTGTCAATTTTAAAATCGGTAACCGGCTTTCCATCATCTCCGAACAAAGCAATTTTACCGGCTCGATTCTCCACTGCAAATCGCAGCGTTCCTAAAGAAACAATATTTTTGTAAGCTAATGGAATCAAAACCTGGTTTTGTAAATCGGCTAACCCAAAATTAAAATTCGCCCCCATTAGATTAAAAACGATTACACGCAGCCCGCTGACCTCAATGCCATCGTAACTGAATGGAATTTTTACCTCACCTCTTAGGTTGATGCAGCCTGTTTTAACAGAAACAGGATTCAACCTCTTTCGTGCAATTACATACTCACCACCTTTGTAAACCAATTCTTCAAAGTCGGCAGGTGTAATGAATTCTTTTTTTAAGTTGATCAATCCCCAGTGCTCATTCAGCCGATAGCCGGTTGTCTCGCCAATCACAGAAAAGCTTCCGTCTGACCAGCCCAATGCTTCAAAAGAAGGCGGGATGACGACTTGGCCTTGTTCGTTTTTTATTCCCTTTTTTCCGTTTTCTTCAAAAAGTTGGTAGACCTCGGCATGGCTGCAAACACTGATGAATAGTAAGTAAATGAAGAAGAATGATCTCATTTCGGCAAAGGTACGGGGAATGAAGGAGTTTTGTTAGAGAAATTCGATTAGTGGCCATCTAATAACTACTTGAAATAGAGAAGTATCTACAAATGATTTTTGCTTTTGAATGGTGTTCTCGTAGGGAATTCTCCAATCGTTAAAGTACCAAACGGCAATAAGCTAAATGGAGGTAGTGTCGGTGGATGTTAGAGGTGGAAGTTGGCAGTAGGTATTTCGATAAGCCGTGTTTTAATAAATCTTGATGCCCGCTGGTGGAGAACACCAGCGAAGGCAGGGTGGTTTGCATTTTTAATTTTTGGTCTATTCATTCGTGGTTCGGTCTTTTCTTGGCATTACGTACAACTCCTAAATATACGAAACTGAATATGACAAAATGTTTGTAAACACCGGTGGTGTGTAGCCCCGGCCAAGGATAGGAGCGAAAAGCCCGCCAAGGGTTGGATGCGCGTGGTGCGGACTTGTAGCGTATAGCCTGACCCGAACCCGCGCCTCGCGGATCGGGAGGCCGCCCTCCTTCGCCAAGGCTTCGTTGCGCAGGCCCACCTTTGCTAAAGTTTTATCAGTTAAAAATATAAATCTCCTTTGTCATCAATTACGCTAAAGCTTCTTTGATTAAAAAAAGGCTATGGAGAATTAATTCGAAATTTTTTTGAACTTTGCGAGGGTTTGGAATTAGTTGGTATTTATCAGCTGCTAGTTGAAACAAGCCATAAAGAAATTAAATATGTACGTTGAACAACTGTATACGAATTGCCTGGCCGAGGCGGCCTATTACATTGAGTCGGATGGGGAGGCTGCGATCATCGATCCGATTCGGGAGACGGAGCCGTATGTGGCGCTGGCCACCAAGCGCAACGCCACCATCAAATATGTTTTCGAAACACATTTTCATGCGGACTTTGTATCAGGACACATTGACTTAGCGAAAAAAGTAAATGCGCCTATTGTATATGGGCCGCAAGCGGAAACGAATTATAAAATCTACAGCGCGAAAGATGGCGAGGAATTTAAGTTGGGCAAGTTGACGATAAAAGTATTGCACACACCCGGCCACACGCCTGAATCGAGTTGCTTTTTATTGCTCGATGAGAACAAGAAAGAGCATGCAGTATTTACGGGAGACACGTTGTTTGTGGGGGATGTGGGTCGCCCCGATTTGTTGGACGGGGTGATGACACAAGACGAGTTGGCAAGCATGCTCTACGATTCGCTGAATACTAAAATTAAGACGCTGCCTGATAGCGTGATCGTGTATCCGGCACACGGACCCGGCTCGGCCTGCGGAAAAAATATCGGCAAAGAAACTTTTTCTACCATTGGCGAACAGAAGAAATTTAATTACGCGCTGAAGGATATTACGCGTGAGCAATTTATTGCGCAGGTAACGGATGGCATATTGCCTCCGCCCAGTTATTTCTTTGAAGATGCGCGCATCAACAAGCAGGGCTACGATCCAATTGAGCTGGTGATGAAGGATAATCAAAAGCCTTTATCTGTGGACACGTTTAAAAATGAGATAAAAAAAGGTGCGTTGGTATTGGATACGCGCCAAGCCGATGAATTTGAAAAAGGGTTTATCAAAGGCTCTGTCAACATTGGCCTCAATGGACAATATGCCGTGTGGGTAGGAACGCTGATTGACATCAAACAACCGCTGCTGTTGATTGCGCATGAAGGAACGGAGCATGAAGCAATCTTGCGTTTGGCGCGCGTAGGCTATGAAAATGTGGTCGGGTATTTACGAGGCGGAATAAATGAGTGGGATGAAAAGTTGGAAACGGTAAAATCTATTTTTGCAGAGCAGCTGAAAACAGAAATGGAAAAAGGCATAGACGTGTTGGACGTGCGCAAGCATGGCGAGTGGAACACAAGTCACTTGAAGGACGCTCAGTTTTTGCCGCTGGCAAACTTTCCAAAAAACCTCCATGGTTTGGATAAATCAAAACCTTATATCGTGCATTGTGGTGGTGGCTATCGCTCCATGACGGCTATCTCGATGATGAAGCGCGAAGGGTTTACGAATTTGATTAACGTATATGGGGGCTTCTGTGCGATGGTGAACGCGGGGCTGGAGATACAAGTGGAGGAGGTGGTTGCTTGAAAAATAGGGACGGTAGCAGGCAAACTGCTTCGGGATAAATTGGCAAGAGGCAATTGACAGTTGACAAAGACCAGAAAATCAATTGTAAAAATCTGTACCGCTATGTAAAAGAGATTGGGTACGTTCAGCCTAAAAATCTCTTTACATCTTCGGGAGTATCTAAATCAATTTCTCCCCCGGGGAAATCAACTGCTTCGACTTCATTCTTCTTTTGTTGAATTAATTTTCGTGCGCCCTCGGAATCGCTAAGGGCTAGCAATTCAGCAAACAATTCTTTTTTGAAAAGGGCGGGCACGCCTAAAACATTTTTGTAGCATGAGCTTATGATTGGTTTGTCTGATGTTCGAGCAACTACAATGAGATTTTCTAAATGATCAGTAGTGAGTAGAGGTTGGTCGCAAACCAAAACAATAACTGCAGAAGTATGCGGCCATTTTTTTAGCAAGGCAGTAAGACCTGTTTTTAGAGAGTGACCCATTCCGTTCTGCCATTGTTCATTTTCCACTACTTGAACAGGTAAATGGGAAATCTCGTGAAAGTGTGATTGAAAATTCGAACCTAATGCTACTGTAACTTGATCAGTTACTTGCAAGGATAGTGAAGTAGTGCGGTATAAAAGGGATTCTCCATTAAGTAAAAGCAGTTGCTTCGAAGAGCCGAGGCGGGAGGAGGAGCCGGCTGCGAGGATGAGGATTGATAAGTTAGTTGTCTTTTGCCTGGACTCACCCCTGGCTTCGCTTGGCGAAGCCACCCCCTCTCTACTTTGTAGAGAGGGGGGAATTGGGTTTGCAATCAGTTTTTGACCTTCGAAAAAAAAATTATCAGCAATGCCTTTAGAGCCGATAGTATTATTTTTCAGTTCGGTCACCCCCTCGCTTTGAAAAAGAGAGGGGGACGGGGGGTGGGTGAGTGCCTCCTTTATTTTACTCAAAACTGCACTCATGTCCTCCAACTCCTCATTCTTTATCCTCAATGTCCTTATCCCCAACTCCTTTAAAATAGAATCTCTATCCGAATCAAAATCTTTTTGAGTTTCGTGGTACTTACCATCCACTTCAACTGCCAATCTGTTTTGGTTGCAATAGAAATCCACGACAAAAAAATCAGGGTTGGAAGCGGTGCCCCCATATACAATAGGATGCTGACGAAGAAACTTGAACCCTACTAATTTTCTATTTCGAAGCTTTTGCCAAAGTAACTCTTCTGAAGCGGTTTGACTCTTTCTAAGTTCTCGGGCAATATCACGGATGCGATTTTTGATAAGCTAAAAATGTCACTCCATCGCCTTACCAGCCAAAAACTCCTTTTCCCCAATCGTCCCACCTCCAGATGAGTCGGTGTCAACTAAGATTTTACAAACGCCTTTTTCCTTTGGCATCACCACGTGAAAGCGACCAAAGTAATTTTTTGTTTTCCCGTTGGCAAGTAGGTAGGTTGTGCGGTAAACGCCTCCATCAAATACTAAATTGCCATTGACGATGTGCTCGGTAAAATGTAGCCCAAGCGTTCGTTTTCTTTTAAGCCTCCTGTCTTCGAGGTCACCAGCGGCCTGTTCTTTGTTGTACTGATCCCAATTCCAAATTGTTTTGGCATCGCGCGGGGAACGAACAGCATCTTTTGAATTCATAGCCATAAACGCAGGAGTGTTGCATCCATTGAAGTTTTTTATGAATGGTTTCCAAACTTGGCTATTGATTTCAATGTGAGCATCCTGCGCGAACACTTTTATAATCGATAGAATTAGTAGAGAAGCAAAAAGTAATCTCATGGTGCTATGATTTTGAAGATTTCTTTGCTCCTTGGATGTCGGCACCCAAATAAACCTGCTTGAAAACCTGATCACTTTTTGGATCGCGTTGATGAATCGGGCCGGGGTTGTATTTTAAAAACCCTCCTGTGCGGTTGGAGAATTTACTTTGGATTTCGGCAATGATGGAAATAGCAATTTCGTCAGGGGCTTCTGCACCAATATCTAACCCGATGGGCGAATGGATGCGATGCAACTGTTCGGAAGTTAATTCAATACCTTCCTTTCTAAATTCTTCCAACATCTTATCGAACCGTTTCCGCGGACCGAGTATTCCAATGTAAGGCGCCTGGCTGTTGACTATTTTTTTTAACACATCGCGGTCATATTCGTAATTATGCGACATCAACACACAAGCAGTATAGGGTGTAATGTTAAAATCACGATCAATGAATTCGCGCTGGCAAAGCGATAGTTTATCGGCTTGTGGAAAAAAAATGGGCGCTATGTGAGCCACGCACTCATCGGTCACTTGCACCTCCCACCCCAGCAATTTCGCCAACTGGCTTACAGGCCGTGCATCAAAGCCGCCACCGAAAATCAGAAGTGAAACGGTTGGCTGAATCAGCTCGGTAAATATTTCAACCTCCTCGCCTTTGTGTGTATAAACTTTAGCCTCTGATTTTTTTTCTTGAAAGACAGAAAGCAAGTCTTGTCTAACAAGGCTGGATAAATCGGAATCAGAAAAATTCTGAAGTGCTAATGCATCCGCATTCAATACTAATTTCTCACCTGTTCCTTTACCCCTGAAAATAGTAGCCATGGCTACGGGTTGCTGCGAGGAAACAAATTTTTCAAACAACTGTATCGGATTGCTCAATTCTAAAATCGGTTCGATTAACACGTCAATCACCCCATTGCAACCGAGTCCAATGCCTAAATTTTGATTGCTCTCTTCACGCGTATCGTATGTTACGGTCAATGGTTTCATCTCAATCATCACTTGCCTAGCTTTGCGCAACGCATCTCCTTCCAAGCAACCGCCACTGATAGATCCTGTCCATTTGCCATCATCGGTAATCAACATCCGCGCTCCCGGGCTACGATACGAAGAACCTCTTACTTTCACCACCGTAGCCAAGGCAACTTTGCGTTGAGTGAGGTCAACTTTTTTATAAGCCGATAATATTGACTTGAATTCTTTCATTGTTCTCCAGCCTCTTCTAGTGTTCTCAATTCTAATTCCTCATGCATTCCTTACATCTTTTGATAAGTCATTAACGGGATAATTGAAAATTGACAGCCCATAATCTGCAAGTCTTTCCGCAAAATATCTTTTTGAAACACCGGCTAAATCAGCGCCCTGTCCCAGAGATAACTTACCTTTCTCGTACAATTGAAAACCAAGTACCATTAATATCTCCTTTTCATCTAATTCGAAGGAATCAGGCAGATTTAAATTTAATGTTTTCATTACATTGGTCGGCTTAAATCTTCAAGCTAAGAAGTTATAAATACTTAAAATCCATCATCGATCATTAATTTCAAAAATTCCCCATTCTCTTTTCCTAACTACGTCTTATCTCGATTTGGAAACACTTCGAATTCCAAAAAATCATTTTTTAATTGGGTCGGCAAATTTTCGTCAAGCAGCAGTTTCATACAACTTCTTAACATCTTTGGACGACATTAGAGTGGAGGTAATTTCAAGAACCTTATTTACTTACTCTTTGGTGACAGACGGAAAATCTAAAAGAAACTCTTCAACACTTATTCCATTTTCTAAATGATCAAACAATGTTTCAATCGGCACCTTAGTTCCCTTGAAAACAGGTGTTTCTGCTGTTTTTTTCTCATTGATTTCAACTACGTCTGTTTTCATAAAAAACTGTTTTGGAAGTCAATTTGTCTAAACCTCAAATAAAATTACCACTAAAACATCAATTACAGAAACCTTAATAAATTCGTAAATAGTGTAATTTTGAGCCTGAATTTCTTTTGCATGACTAAACCATTTACCATCGGCATTACAGGCGGCAGCGGCTCTGGAAAAACTTTTTTCTTGCAAGGGTTATCCGATCTTTTCAAACCAGAAGAAATTTGTCTGATCTCGCAAGACAATTATTACAAGCCCCGCGATCAGCAGCCCATTGATGAAAATGGTGTCAAAAATTTTGATTTGCCTGTCTCGATTGATCAAGAAGCCTTTCTTTCTGACCTGTTAAAATTGAAAGCGGGACAAAATGTAGTCAAGAAAGAATACACATTTAATAACCCATTGGCTGAGCCGCAAATGTTGGAGTTCAAAACAGCTCCGATCATTATCGTGGAAGGACTTTTCATTCAATACTTTGAAGAAATCGCAAAAGAAATTGATTTGAAGATTTTCATCGAGGCGAAAGACCATGTGAAGCTAGGTAGGAGAATCAAACGCGACCAAGTAGAACGAGGCTATGATTTGGATGACGTACTTTATCGTTACCAATACCATGTGATGCCCATCTTCGAAAAGCAAATTGAGCCCTTAAAACACCATGCCGACTTGGTAATCCCTAACAACAGCCACTTCAAACGTGCCTTGGACGTGCTATACATCTACTTAAAATCAAAGTTGCCGATCCTTGCAAATTGATTTCTAATTGATACTTTTGCCTCGCTTCAAGAAAAAAATGACTGATAAAGCACTAAAAAGAGGGTTTCTAATGATTGCGGGCATTGTGTCTGTGGTTGTTATTGTGCTTACCCAATCTTTTTACCAACCAGTTGAGACTCACCAAAAGAAAGCAACCTCCGAAAAAACAGCGGAGAAGGGTTCCGGTCAAGTGACCATTAGCGCTCCATCTGAGATGGTTCCCCACGGAAATACACTAGCCATCAACCCCAACACGCCAAGCATAGCAGAAAAAATAGCTGGACTTGAAAAGCCAAAAGCGTCAACTCCTACGATAAAAAAAGTTTTCGTTTCTTTCTTTAAGACGCTGTTCAGAGTCATCATTGCGCCCAACGCGCCTTAACACATTTTCTGTAATTCCTAGCTAAATTCTCGGCCTCAAAGCTCTTTCGCTTGGGTCTCCTTCAACTTTCATTATTCAACTTTTTAAAATTATTTATTTATGCGTAACAAAGGAGTCGTTATTGTACTCACCATTTTAATCACCGCACTTTGCCTCTATTATTTGTCGTTCACATTTGTGTCTACAAAAATTTCGCAAGATGCAATTGACCAAGCCACCGATAAGAATGGCTCATTGAACCTAACCAAAAAGCAAGAGTATCTGGATTCGCTATGGAATAAGACAGTTTATAATTTGTTTGGCGCAGAATACACTTACAAAGAAATAAAAGAAAGTGAATTGAGCCGTGGCCTTGACTTACAAGGAGGGATGCACGTGGTGTTAGAAATCTCACCGATTGATATCATCCGCGGGCTGAGCGGCAATAATCAAGATCCTACGTTTGTGGCGGCTCTGCAAAAAGCAAGAGAACTACAAAAGACTAGCAAAGACAATTTTGCCGATTTGTTTTTTAAGGCATTCAAAGAGGCAAATCCAGACAAGACAATGGCTTCGTTGTTTACATCAGCGGCCAACAAAGATCGTGTGAAACTTTCTGACAGCGATGCCGATGTGATGACGTTTTTGAATACGGAAATTGAAAGCGCCATTGACCGTTCGTTCACTATTCTAAAAACACGTATTGATCAATTCGGAACATCACAGCCCAACATTCAGCGCTTACAAGGCACTGGCCGTATTCAAATTGAAATCCCCGGAGCAGATAACCCTCAGCGCGTCCGCAAATTGTTGCAAGGCGTAGCACGTCTTGAGTTTTGGGAAATCATTGAACCATACGATCCGCAGGTAAGCCAAGCCTTGGGCGCCATCAATCAGTTGCTGTTAAAAGAGCAAAATGAGAAAAAAGCCGCAACCATTTCAACCATTACGCCAGACGTTACTAAATCAACCGTGCAAGAAGCAAAAGCTGATACGGTAAAATCTGCACTGGAAAAAGCATTGAGCACGGTAGCAAAAGACAGCACTGGCAATGCGTTGGATTCACTTCGTTCAGCTACCTCTTCTCCCTTGTTTGCGTTAAGTAGCCAAAGCATCCCTTTCTATTATCAGTTGAAAGACACTGCCACGATCAACGCGATTTTTAAACGTTCAGAGATACGTGCGTTGTTGCCTCGCACGATTGGATTATTCTGGGATGTTAAATCAAATCCCGAGGTTACTCCAGGTATAGAGGATATTCAATTGAATTTTGTGAATGTTGGAAGGAACGGAAAACCCCTTTTAACTGGCGAAGTCATCAACGATGCTCGCTTAGACTTTGATGAATTTGCGCGCCCAGCCGTCAGTATGACAATGAATGCAGCGGGATCAAAAACTTGGGCGAAAGTGACCGCTGCCGCGGCCGCCAAACAACCACAAGGAAGAATTGCAATTGTGTTAGATAACTTCGTTTATACTGCACCTTCTGTAAACGGAGAAATCCCCAACGGAAATTCACAAATCAGCGGCTCATTTACCAACGAAGAAGCAAAAGATTTGGCGAACGTGTTGAAGGCCGGTTCATTGCCTGCACCAACTCGCATCGTAGAAGAAGCCATTGTAGGACCTTCACTTGGTAAGGTGGCACAAAACCAAGGCTTGTTTTCGATGGCGTGTGGTTTAGGCATTGTTATCATTTTCATGGTCGCATACTATTCTACAGGTGGCTGGGTTGCCAACTTGGCGCTGCTCTTTAACATCTTCTTCATACTCGGAATCTTGGCTCAGTTTAATGCGGCACTCACCTTACCGGGTATGGCGGGTATTGTGCTCACAATGGGTATGGCGGTGGATGCCAACGTGTTGATTTACGAACGCATCAAAGAAGAATTGCAGCAAGGGCGAAAATTAGTGGACGCCATTAAGAAAGGATATGAACGGGCATTCTCCTCTATTTTTGACTCAAACATTACTACATTTCTGACAGCAATGTTTTTGTTTATACTGGGTCAAGGGCCGTTGAAAGGCTTTGCCATCGTATTGATGATCGGTATTGCGACTTCCTTTTTCTCAGCAGTTTACATTTCGCGTGTTTTCATCGAATGGTTGACGCGCAAAGGCGATGACTCAAAAATTACTTTCCAATCCAGATTGGGCGGTGTAGTGAAAGAGCGCAAGCATTTTAACTTTATAGGTAATCGTAAAATCGCCTATATCTTTTCTACTGCATTTATTATAGTTGGTCTTGCGCTCGTTGCCGTACGCGGGCTCAACTTAGGGGTCGACTTTAAAGGGGGTCGTTCTTACATCGTTTCATTCAATAAATCAATAATGGCCACTGATATAAAAGTGGCGTTGACAAAAAGCTTTGAAAATGCGGGTACAGAAGTAAAGAGCTTTGGCAGTGATAAAGTTATGAAAGTTACCACTTCGTATTTGGTAGATGACGAATCAGATAACGCAGACGATAAAGTCAAGGCTGCATTGATCGATGGGGTGAACAAATTCAGTGGCTTGCAGTACTCTGAAAACGATACGCAGATAGATGATACACACTTTACCATCTCCTCTTCTTCGAAAGTGGGTGCTACCATTGCTGATGATATTAAAGGTTCGGCACTAGAAGCGGGATTATTTTCCATCATCGCCATCTTCCTCTACATCTTGGTACGATTCCGAAAATGGCAATATAGTGCAGGTGCTATTGTTGCTATACTTCACGATTCACTATTTGTTTTCGCGTCTTTTGCAATTTTAGGATTGTTTGGTGTCTCTTTTGAGGTTGATCAAGTTTTTGTGGCCGCGCTGCTGACAGTAATTGGCTACTCGATCAACGATACGGTAATTATCTTCGACCGTATTCGCGAGTTCATTGCATTCGGATCGAGCCATGACAGACACAGAATTTTCAATGATGCTATCAATAGCACATTGGGCAGAACGTTGATCACGTCCGGTACCACCTTAATTGTGGTAGCTGTGTTGTTGATCTTTGGTGGAGAAGTGTTGAGAGGATTCTCTTTTGCGTTGCTGATCGGTATCGGCATCGGTACCTATTCCTCTATCTTTATTGCAGCACCAATTGTATTGGATCTGGATAAAAATGTAACCGAAGGCGCGAAAGCAGAAGTGAAGACTGCGAAGGGAGAAGTAAAGACTGCGAAAGCTTAACTTAGAATTTTCTATTTGAAGAGGTTGCCCTATCAAAAAGGCAACCTCTTTTTTTTGCTATAAACTAATCCTCTTTTAATCTATCTCGGTAGGATGAAAGTAATCTAGACTTTGAAATAAACCCAATGTATTTACCATGACGCAAAACAGGGATATTCCAAATTCCGGTTTTGTCAAATTGCTCCATAATCGCACTCATGTCGCTGCTAATCTCAATAGTTACCACTGGTTTTTGCATTAACGAATCAACCTTAACTAAATCGTATTTAGTACTATCAAACATAATTTCACGAATGTTGTCTAAGGAAATAATTCCAACCAAAGTTTCGTCTTGACCAAGTACCGGAAAAATAGTTCGTTTTGATTTAGCCACTGCCGCAACTAGCGTACGAAGTGTTGAGTCAATTTTAACAGCGACAAAATCCTTCTCAATTAACTCCGCTAGACTAAGTTCAGAAAGCAAATGGTTATCCTTATTCCAACTAACTAATTGAGATTCTTCTTGTAATTTGGCCTCGTCTAAAGATAAAGGACTTAAATATTTAGATACAGCCGTACTTAACGCAGATACAATCATAAGCGGAATAATTAATTCATATCCACCAGTAATCTCTGCTATTAAGAATATTGCTGTCAAAGGTGAATGGAAAATTCCGGTAAGCACTCCAGCCATTGCCACTAAACAAAAATTGGAGATTGGCAAATGAATCAATCCTGTGGCATTTATTAAATAGGCGAACGAAAATCCTAGACAAGAGCCGACTAACAAAGCGGGAGCGAAATTACCGCCATTGCCGCCCGCACCAAGGGTAAAAACAACAGCAAATACTTTAATCAATCCAACCAACAGCACCGCTACTCCAATAGCGATCGTTCCCGAAGACAAAATTTGCTGTAATGGACTTCCATCAAAAAGATCTGTTGGCTTTGAGACTGCTAAAGATTTTACTGCAGAATAGCCTTCACCAAATAAAGCTGGAAAAACAAGAATTAAAACTCCCAACAAAATACACCCCATTAAAAAACGGGTGGCAGTCGATCGAAAAATACTTTTAAAATAACCCTCTATTCGTAAGAATACTTTAATGTAGTAAACTGAAACCAATCCGCAGACTCCACCCAAGAGAACATAGAACGGAACATTGTAATAATTAAATTCACTGATGTTTTTAAACGAAAGTAAAATATCTTCATCTAAAATAATTTTAGAGCAAAGTGCCCCGGTTGCCCCCGCAATAAGTAGCGGTATAAATGCCGAGATGTTGATATCCACCAGCAAAACTTCCAACGCAAACAAAACGCCCGCAATAGGTGCATTGAAGGCCGTTGCAATTCCGGCAGCTGCACCGCAAGCGAGTAGCAGGGTTCTATCCCGATAATTTATTGGAAAAAGGGAAGAAAAAACCGAACCAATTGCAGACCCTGTTTGAACAATGGGAGACTCCAACCCTGCGGATCCTCCCATACCAACCGTAAGCGCGCTGGTAGCCACATGGCTAAAAATCTCACTACGAGGAAGTTTAGAAGATTTTTTTGCGATAGCTAATAGCACATGAGATGTGCCTCGAACAATTTTTCCGGCTAAAAATACTTTTACAAATATCAATGTGGCTAATATTCCAATTGCGGGAGCGGCAAAATATATCCAACTATATTGGCGACCGAATGATTGCAAAACAGATTGTAAATAATGAACGGAAACTTTTAAAATCACAGCAGTGAGACCGGCCCATAAACCAACTACCACTGCGCCTAATATTAAAAACTGTTTGTTAGATAGGCTTTCATGAATCCAACTGAGCCCCGCTCTTGGTGACTTATAAAGTAGTACAATTAAGGATCTTTTCATTTACAAACATTACGTCCAATATCTTTTTCATTTTATAACATTAAACCAATGTAACACAAATTACGCTAGCAAATTAATGTTTTAAACTAATACTACTAGTATTTTCAGATATTACTATTTAGATTGTAAACTATGACTCTTAACGCATATTCTATTCTAATCATATTAAGCATTCTGGTAGTATTGTCATATTTATTTAACTACTTGTCGGCTATTCTCCGCATCCCCTCGGTGCTTCTGCTTATCGGATCTGGTATCGGGTTAAAATTTGCTGCAATCTATTTTGGATTTGAATTGCCGCCCACCAAAACATTATTGGAAATTTTAGGCATTACAGGTTTGATCTTTATTGTTTTGGAAGCGTCACTCGATTTAACCATACAACGAAAGAAGCTTCGCTTAATTGGAAGGGCATTTTTTTCCGCGTTAATTTTATTGGCTTTTACTTCAGTATGTATTGCCTTCATATTTGCACAATATTACCATACCAATTTCAACCAAGCACTGGTACACGCAATCCCCCTTTCGGTAATCAGTAGTGCCATTGCAATACCCAGCGTAAGCAATATGGATGAAGAGAAAAGAGAATTTGTCATATACGAAAGTACCTTTTCCGACATCCTAGGTATTGTCTTCTTCAATTACGTTGTAATGGATCATCCCTCTGGCTTAGGCGCTGCCTTTGAATTTGGAGGGGATTTGATTGCCATTGTCGCTATTTCAATAGTAAGTACAATTTCATTAATTTTCTTGCTCAACCATTCTACCTCACATGTTAGGTTCTTCTTGACTTTTGCAATTTTAATTCTCACTTACTCGATTGCTAAATACTTTCACCTTCCTTCATTAATTTTAGTTCTTTGCTTTGGATTGGTCTTAAATAACTTTGGTCATTTTTATCATCCATTGATAGGAAAATATCTATCGCTGGAAAAATTAAAAGATGTAAGTAAAGAACTAAAGCTCATGACGGTTGAAACCGCTTTCATCATCCGCACCTTTTTCTTTCTGCTATTTGGATACTCTATCAACTTATCACTTTTGGCAAGCCAGGAGGTATTGTTGATAGGTGCTGCAATCATCGCTATCACGTTGTTGCTTCGGTTTGTTTTTTTACACTATTTCTTAAAAATCAACTCTGCGCCCCTTACACTCATTGCGCCACGCGGACTTATCACTATTCTTCTTTTTTATAGCATACCCGAAGATCAAAAATTACAAAGCTTAAGCGAAGGGGTTCTGTTTATCGTAATTGTCTTTACCGGATTAATGATGACCCTCGGCTTGCTGCTGAACAAACAAAATCCCAAAGAACGCATTGAGGATGTTATTTAAAAGATCAGTTCGTTGAAATTCACTTCATCAAAATTGAACAGCTTTGATGCTATCGCCCCGTGGTACGATGCTCTCGCGAAGGTTGTCTACGGCAAAGCCATCCAGAAGGCACAGAGTCATTTTATCAACGAGATAAAAGAGGATGCCAATGTTTTGATTTTAGGAGGTGGTACAGGTTGGTTACTTTCGTACTTATTGTTAGCAAAACCCAATTGTAAAGTATGGTATCTAGAAGCTTCTGCCAAGATGATTGAGTTGACCACTCAAAAAATCCATAACTCATCAAGCGTTCAACTCATTCATGGCACGGAGGACGATATCCCCACCGAGATACGGTTTGACGCAGTAATCACAAATTTCTACTTAGATCTTTTTCCAATTGAAAAACTAAATTTAGTTATTAAAAAAATAAAGAACTCTCTGAAGCCGAATTCTAAATGGCTGGCAACCGATTTTGTTGATGGAAGTAAATGGTGGCAAGCAATGCTGCTAAAAGCAATGTATTTATTTTTTAGAATAGTTTGCAGAATTCCCGCTACTAGGCTACCCGATTGGAATGGCTTGCTTGTAAGTAACGGTGTACAAAAAATTAAATCGAAATTGTTTTATCAAGGATTTATAGAATCTACCATCTATCGCTCCTCTAGCTAAAATCCTCCTTTAGTTTGGTATATTCTATTGACTTGAAGCGAGGTGGTGTTTAATGCCTTCCAATACTCCTTTTGATAAAGGCTGCTCAGAAAAATAGATTGACTTTATTTCTCGCAGTGCTTCCATCTCTCGACTATAATTGGCCACCACTATTCCCTTTATTTTTCCTTTTAGCATATCAATGTCATTACCACTGTTGCCTGCCGTTATGATTTGATTCAAAGGAATCTTCCATTTCGAACTGAGGTACCGAATAGCACCTCCCTTGCTAGCCCTAAATGGAAGTATATCCAAGTAACGATTCTCGGTTAATAAAACTTTTACTCGCTGCTTATGATGATTCAAAAAGACGTGAAGATCGGTCATCGCCTTCTCATCAAATGTAGCATCCACGTAATAGCTCAATTTAAAAGGCCATTGTGCCGCGGGCTCTTGAAGTCGAAGCCCAGAAAACCCGTTTAATTGTTTTTCTAATTCCTCTCTTTTCCATTCAAAATCAATGTGGTCTTTGTATCCATTATCTGGGATGAACCTTTCAGTGTAATAAATTTCAGAACCTGCAGAGCAAATCAATACGTCCGGTGTAGGAAGATCATAAAGTGTAAAAGCCTCCAACGTAATTTCCCGATTGCGTCCGCTGGCAACACCAAATAAAATCGAATCTTTATATTCGGCAATCCATTGCTTCAATTCGTTTAAGCCTTGCGTATCGTTTCCTTCTACTAATGTTCCATCAATATCTACCATGATGAGATGGCTTTTACTCATCATCTTTTTTCCGTAGGCTGACCTTCGTAAATAGGGAAATTTATCTGGATTCTTTTCCAGAATTAATTTTTGAATGATGCCGACATACCGATCGGTGTGCGTTGCCCATGAATACAGATGACTGGCTGACGTAATTCCATTGGAGGAATACTTTTCCCAAAGTAATTGATCGGCAATAAGTTTTTTTAATGCAGTTGCGATGGCGTCAGTATCTTCAACATCTACTAATAACCCGTTTTCACAATTTTCTAAAATCTCCTTTGGCCCTCCGCTGGGAGACGCCACTACGGGAAGCCCACAGGCTGCAGCCTCCACCAAAGTCAGTCCAAAATTTTCTCCCGGGGTTGCATTTACAAATACTCCCTTTTTTCGAGCTGCTATCCGATAGATTTCTGGAACTTCCAACCTTGGGTCATTTTTTTTGGGGATGGCCATTTTTCCATACAGATCATATTTATCCAACAACAGTAAAAGATTGGTTAATAATTCCTGTTCATCTTCCGGCATTTTAGTAATGTCCTTTCTTACTCCTGCGAAAATGGCAAGGTTAGCCATAGCCTGAAGCTCTTTATCCTTGCCATAAGCTTGAATAATCATTTCAAAATTTTTGCGCTTGTCCGCACGGCCAATAGAAAGGATCAAAGGTTTATTGGGATTAAACAGAAAACGCTCAATTTCAGAATTTACCCTATATAATGCCTGCTCCTGTTCAATCGTCATTTTAAACGAGGGCATATCCAGCCGATAGAAGGGAAAAAATAAATCAGTATTAACGCCAGGAGGGATCAATTCATACCTTCCAACATTCCGATTTTCGTAAAGCCCATATTGAGTATCAATTTCATGTTGAGTACTCACCACTATAGTATCTGCACTTTGTAGCATATTTTCCTCTACTACGATCCGTTTACTCATGTTGAATTTTTCATCAATCTTATCCTGAGTTAGTCCTGCTTGAAGTAGGATGCTTCTTTTATTACGTCCAAGAGAATGTCCGGTTGCAATAAAAGGAATTCCAAAAACTTCACTTAGCTGATCGGCAATGTATATCCCATCTGCATAGTGCCCATGTACTACATCTGGAAAATCATTTTCTTCTTCGATAAATCGTATTGTTTTATCAACGAACTCGTCCAAATAATCCCACAATAATTCCTTCTGTCGGTAGGCTGTACCCCCACACGTCATTCGAATAATCCGTGCTTTGTCATTTACTATTTCGATTTCCTTCTCATAAGCAATTGATACTTTCTTGCCGGTTACTCTTCTTGTGAACAAATCGACTTTTCGAACCAGCGGATGTAGCGAAAGATTTTCCAGTAATTCAAGAACATACTTAACTTGCCCCCCTGTGTCTTTATCTCGCCCTATTTCAGGATCAAGGAATCGGACGAGGCCATGTGGACTGAACAACTGAATGTAGTACCCTGTCATAATTTTTGTATTATATTCACGTGTAGTAAAAATACCGATATCCACCGCAAAGGGGCTTACCATCAATAAATTCTAATCAAAAACTAATATTTAGAAAACATGTATTCTGGCTCAGGTTTCAGCGATTGGGAAATTGGTGACATTACTGTGATTATCCACAATGGCGTTTACCATTTATTCCACCTTATTATACCCAATCATGACTATATAGCCCATGCTGTTTCAACGGATGGGCTTTCGTGGCAGCGTGTAAATAATGCGTTGTTTGTAGGCAACCCAGGTGAATGGGATGACGATATGCTCTGGACCATGCACGTATGCGAAGTGAGTGGAAAATTTGAAATGTATTATACTGGACTTCAGCGTAGAGATCGCGGAATTGTTTCGCGAGTGGGGCTTGCGGAATCGAAAAATCTTGTTGACTGGAAGAAAAATAAAAAGGATATTTTTCCTATTGAACCAAAAGGCGTCTTTTATGAAGCAGCCAACACCAATCCAAGGAAATGGCTGAGCTTTCGAGATCCCTTTCGGTATGAATACAACAACGAAGTTTACTTGTTGGTTTGTGCCAGAACTGTTACAGGACCGGTGAGCCGGAGAGGATGTGTGGGGTTGATTAAGATTACTAATGATGTCATCGAAAGAATGCCACCACTTCTATGTCCGATGGTCTATGATGATATTGAATGTCCGTGTGTGTTTGAATTAGGTGGCCGGCACTATATTATAGGCTCCATCCGTGAAGATATAAAAGTACGCTATTGGTTTGCACCCGATTTTTTAGGTGAGTACCATTCCTTTCATGATGATGTTTTGTTGCCGCAAGGGAATTATGCGGCTCGCACTGAGAGAGACGGTGATCACCTTTTAGTCTTCAATTTTTTCTATACCTACGGAAAGATTGACTCGTTACGGGTGCTTCCACCACCAAAGGAATTGGCGACCGATGAAAACGGAAGATTATTATTGAAAAGCTATTATCGGTGGGATCAAATGGTGGAAAGAACAATCCAGCAGAAGGAAATCAGGCAAGTAATTCATCTCTTTTCAAATCCAACTGCCTCCTCTACTATTGAACCCACTAAGTGGTCGTGCGGATCAAAAAGCGGCTATGAGGTTTTTTGTTTTCAGAAACCATCGGCAGGTTTCATTTGGGAAGGATTATTAACCGTGGAAGGAATGGGAAAATTGGGAATGGTGACAGACATGGACGAAGAAGGGAATGGCTATTTTATTTCCTTTGACGTGGCTAACGGCATAGCTCAAATCCGATCCTGGGGCTTCAATCCACTGAACAACAAACAGAATTTTATTTTTAACAACCTCCAATCCAATGTTATTTCGATCAACGAAGATAGATCATTTGATTTCCGGTTGATCCGCTATGGCCACTATATAGAACTATCAATTAACGGAGTGGTCAAGCTCACGCTAATGGATTATACTTATTCAGGGAATTGGATGGGCTTATACTCTGCCTCGTCTATCATTTCATTACAGAATTCTGCTGTACGGGTTTTACCCGATCCGAAGGAAGAGTATGCGAGCCCTGAAGAGACACAGAAATAATTGATTTGTCAGCAGGAAATCAAATAATCAATCTCACCCCACCCAACTCTGAGACTTCGTAGGGAAACTTATCACCTGGCGAAGCAATAAACATAAAATTGATAGGAATTTTCCACTCTTCACTTAGCTTTTTAATAAGCTCAGGGTTAAAAGTGCCATGCAGCTCAATAAATTCTATTTTAATTTCTGGGTACGCTCTATCCAATACTTCCAAGTCTTTCAAAAAGTCAGCTGAAACATTTTGATCTTCTTTCAACACAGTAACGATCTTTAACTTATTGGTCGCTTCATTTTCTTGCACATACATCATTACCTTATTTAGTTCAGCAATAGAGTTAGCTTTAGAAAAATAAATGAACTGTTGATTACTAAGCCTATTCATTAATCGCGTGGCGTGTATCTTACTCAGCTTGGCAAAATCCGTTACGGTATCAAAGAAGCTGTCAATAACAACAAGTACGATTTTTAATAATTCTTTCCGGTTGAGCAGTAAGAAAATAATTAGAATTGAAGGAACAAAATATTGAAGAAAGACTACCAGGTATTCGGGGTGTAGCTTAATATTTCCGTAAAGAGCTATGACCACCGCAGCCACCGCAATAGCCACCACAAACGGTGATGCATAAACAGGTCTTGGCAAACTGCCTCGCTTCATTTTTAAAAGAAAATTGCCGATGCCAAAGTAGATCATCACCGCCAGAAAACTAATCGTGTAAACACCCGCCAGCGCCCCTAAATCACCGCTGGTGACAAAGAGTACAGATAGGCAGAGCAAAAAGAAAATAATTAATATCCGGTAGGCACTACCGCGATTATTTTCTTTCAGGGTGAATTGAGGCAAAATTCTATCCAATGCCATTCTTTTAATCAATCCGCCAACGCCCACATAAGAAGTGAGTACTGCACCACTCAAAACCAATACCGCGTCAATGGAAATGACAGTACTTAACCATTGCCCTCCCGTATTCAGACCAATGTGTGAAAGCAAAGCTTCTTGATGAGTTAAGACATCCGCACGCGATAGAACCACAATAGCTACCAACGCCATCAAAGGATTAATGACGGTGACGGCAATCCACATATTACGCAGCGTTTTACGAAATACGCCCGGCTGTTGTTCTTCCACAAAATTGGCCGAACTCTCAAACCCCGATATGCCCAACATGGCCGCACTAAACCCAAAAAATATAGCACCACCAATACTTCCTGTAAAAGGCATTTTAAAATTCGCAATGGCAACATCTAAACCATGAAAGAATATAAACCATACGCCACTTAATATCAGCAATACCATGGAGCTTAAGTGAAAGATAAAAATTACGGTAGCTACTACGGCCGATTCTGAAATACCAGAAATAGTAAGCAGCAAAAAGACAGTGAGCAGAACAACCGTAGCAATGATAACGGGCAATGAAGGCACAAGCGTATGCAAATAATGCATTGCCTCGGATGCTGATATAACAGCAGTAGCCATATAAGATAAAATGGTGAGGCAAGCCGCCACTGATGCGTTGCTCTTGCTCGTAGTATTGAGCAACACATTATAAGCTCCACCATTTAGTGGCAATGCACCAACCACTTCGCCATATATGTTCCTAAACAAATAAAGAACTGCTGCAACTATCAGTAATGCAACCCACGCGTATTGGCCGGCATAAACGATCGTCAACGCTGAAACGTAGAGGCACGAAGATGTAATGTCGTTTCCGCAAATAGCGGTGGCATGAAGTTGATTTAGTTTTTTATGTTCTTTCATCTTAGCCAATGGCTTAGCCTGGCAGCCAAAGTGAGAATAGTTTCGCTAAATGACAATACGATTTATTAGCAAGCAAAATTACGAAGAAACTACAACGATATTGACGAATTTCATCAATTAACAGCAACCATTAATCCCTTGTTCTCAATGTCACCTCTTCGCCAATCCAGCAACCGACCTTCAACTTATCGCCATTTTTATAATTCAATAAGAAAATCTCTTCCTTGGAAGGGAACGACTGTTTTGCCAAGCCCATTTTCTTTTGATTCCGCGCCCTAGCGTAGTAATCATACGCAGCCAAGTAAATTGCTCGGTCATCAGCCTGCCTTTGCTTCTGAGCGCACTCACTAAAGCTGCCATAATATAAATCACCGATTCGCTCATATGCCTCTACTCGGGTGGCATCCAACTTTACAGATAGCAAATAGTATTCTCGGGCTTTCGGCTTATTCGATTTTTTACTTTCGATGATTCCTTTGTAAAAATAGACTTCAGAAGAGTCTTTAGTGGAAGGTGCAATCGCCAGTGTCTCATTCAAAAAACGATCTGCCTTCTCCGTTTCATTTTTAGCTAAGTATCGTACTGCTATATTCTTACCAAGTCCAAAATCCTTTTCGGTTACAAAAATTACCTCGCTCGCTTTGAGCCAAAGTGGATCTTCTGTGCACTTTCCCTGAAGCATAAAAGTGAATATTCGCTTGGCTAAGGTAAGATCATCTGGGTTCTGCATGAATTTGGGTGCAAGGTTTTTTCGCACGAAATCACAATCGGTTTTTACCACCTTGAAAAGTAATTCGTCCACATCCTTCTTTATCTTTTTCAACCTAGCTTGTGCCTTTTGATCAGCTATAGCCTGCCTCATTTTAGCGTCAATTATTTTTATCAAAGATTCATATCGCATCAGCACGTCTTCTTGGGTCAATGTCTTGAATTTACTTTCAGTAATTACAATTGTTTGCATGTAGGGAATAAGTGTTGATTCCATAATGGCAGTATCATTGTACTTTAAGGCACTGTCCATAAGAGGTAATACCTTGGTTGCTTCCGGCCCGTTGATGAAGTGTTTGTAGCTCGCAAGTGCCTTTCGGTTCAGTACATTTCCATTTTCTCCACAGCGCGCTATTCGAAGGTCGTACACGATCATCAATGAATCTAAATATTTTTTTTTGATAGCAGCATTTTTTTCTCGCGTAGCCAGGGCGTCATAGATAGTCGTGCCATGGATATAAATGCTTGTGTTGAGCTTGGGCGTATTGGCCAATAACCAATTGAAAGGTTTAATCGCTTGCTTGTATTTCTTGCCATTGACAGCATCTTGCAAGATGGCAACTTGCTCTTCGGCCTTGGCTTTGTTGTCAGGCCAATTCCAACCCGTGCATTGGGCAAATAACATCGTTGACCCAGCTAGGGAAGAGACGATCAGTACAGTAAGTGTCTTTAGTAGGTGTTTCATACAAATTGTCATTAATGGTAATTTAAATCTTCTTGAAGGATGAAAGCAACAGTTCCTGAGAGGTATCCTAGTAAAGCAAACGAAGAGATATTTTTTAATACCACCGAACGACATTTTTTCTCACCCCATCTTTATTAAATTTCAAGAAGACATCCTGTAGCTCTGGAAGGGGTTTCTAGTAATACATCTATACTCCAGAACCCTCGCGTTTCCCATTTGTTGCCGCCAGCGGTTTCTTGGCCTTTTCAAACATCTTACTTGCTTTGTCTTTATTTTACTTTGCTTGATCGGCAATCAGCGCTCTTGTTTTAGTGCCCCTTTTTGGGGCAAAAATAAACCAAGCTGGCGCCAATCAACGTGCCTGTCATAAATCCTGCTGCAATTTTTCCTGTCGTTATCATTTCATTAGGGCTTTTGTTTTTCCATCCCTGAATTTTTCAGGGCATTCTTGTGGTGGCTTTTGCGCTTTATGCCATCGCACGTTTCAATTGAGGTAACACCTCATTATTCTTAATGTACTCTAGGCGATAAAGATCTTTTCTCCTGTCTTTCAAATTCTTTACCGAACCTTTGTGATTGAGTTCTTTGAGTAATTTCATGTCCACATCAACAATCAAAACCATTTCGGTATTGGGTGTTGCCTCGCTCTTTACTCCATTGGTAGGGAAGGCAAAATCGCAAGGGGTGAATACGCCCGATTGCGCATATTGAATATCCATGTTGTTGACCTTCGGCAAATTGCCAACACTCCCCGCTATTGCTACAAAACATTCATTTTCAATTGCTCTTGCCTGAGCACAATGCCTTACTCGCGCATATGCGTTTTGTGTATCTGTTAGGAACGGTACGAAAAGTATATCCATTCCATCATCGGCCAATAGCCTCGGCAGCTCAGGAAACTCTACATCGTAACAAATCAAGATTCCAATTTTGCCGCAGTCGGTATCAAACGTTCTGAGTGAATCTCCACCTACCAGACCCCACGCTTCTCGCTCACTTGGCGTGATATGAAGCTTCTGATATTCTTCTACCGTGCCATTGCGATGACACAGGTAGCCTATATTATACAACTTCTCATTGCGCACAACTGGAAAGCTGCCCGTAATAATGTTGGCGTTGTAAGCAACAGCCCATTGGGCAAATTTCTGCTTGAGTGGTTCTGTATATTTAGCTAATCCACGGATCGCCTCGGCTTCAGACAAGTCGTTATACTCAGCCATTAATGGCGCATGGAAAAACTCTGGAAATAAAATGAAATCAGATTTATACCCTGAGGCAGAGTCAACAAAAAATTCAATTTGCTCACAAAGCGCATCAAAATCTTTAAACGGGCGCATCTGCCATTGCACCAAGCCCAGCCTTGCCTCCGTTTTCTTTTCCTTCAGCAAGCTCTGTTTGGGTTCGTAATAAATATTAATCCACTCTATCAGCGCAGCATATTCCATTGACTCAACATCGCCAGGCATGTAACCTTTCAAAATTTTGCGAACGTGAAAGTTATTGCTTAGCTGAAAGCTAAGG
The DNA here is from genome assembly GCA_038250265.1 of Cytophagales bacterium. Classification (GTDB taxonomy): domain Bacteria; phylum Bacteroidota; class Bacteroidia; order Cytophagales; family Cyclobacteriaceae; genus ELB16-189. Next base: position 24,599 of record JBBSCN010000005.1, read on the forward strand.
GTAGGATCATAGAGTTCCTTGTTTTTCACTTTCTCGATATACTCTTTGGGAGTTAGGTCTTTTGCGTGTTCGCCATAGCTAGGAAGTCTTGCCCCTGCAATAATTCCACGAAGGTTGAATTTCTCACATAATTCTTTTCGAGCATCATATAGCCTTCTGCCAAGCCGTAGCCCGCGGTGTTCAGATCGAATAAATATTTCAATTCCATACAGTACATCCCCATTCGGGTTGTGACTGCTAAAGGTATAATTGCCTGTGGCATCTTTATACGTATGATTATCGCCTAAACTTTTGTTATCAATGATTAGAGAAAGTGCTGCTCCTACCAGTTTTCCGTCAACTTTAATGCATAGCTGTCCTTCAGGAAATAATGTTAGCAAACGGTCAATTTGATGGTCGCGCCAATAAGCACCCCACTGCGTGTACGCTTCGAGCATACTGTCTTTCAGATCCAGGTAGTCACTTATTGTTAAATGTGTTATCTCAATTTTCATGGTTCGTTTTTTAAATCAATTAATATACATCAGCGCGAAGAGCATGGGTCTCGGCATTGATTTTCTTAGATAGTGACTCCTTGGCGCTGATATAAATTATTTTCAAACTCATTGCGGATTGCGGCTGTGATGGATTGTACCGAATCTTTGGTAATCTCGGGACGAATACTAAGTACAGGAAAATGCGCATGGTTGACAATATCCTGTGTATAGGGGCCAAGAAAAAAATCACGGAGTGTTTCATCAAGCGTTGCCGTTATTACAATCAGATCGGGCTTCTCCAACTCGGATATGTCCAATACTTGCCGTGCCACATTTTCGGTTAGGTGGACTTCGCTCCCGCAGATCACGTCATCATCCGCGATCTTTCCGCGCACATAATCTACCATGGCTTTCATTTCAACAAAGCCTGTGGGGTCGTTCTTTTTTACAATACCGACAATCATAAGCGATGAGCCGTTTTTTCGGATGATAGGGCGGATCACATCATATTTGTCGAGTGCGTTTGGCACCATCCGAATTGGGAAAAGTATTTTCTTAAAATCGAGCCAACAATTTGTGCCCGGTATAGTCATCACCGGACAAGGCGCATTTTTTACTACACGGTAGGCGTTCGAGCCAAGAAAAAATTCCCGAAATCCCGAAGTACCATGAGTTCCCATAACGATCAAATTGCATTCCTTTTGCATGGCCCATCCACACGTTTCATCTGCGGGATTCCCTGCTTGGACAATGTGATTGACAACTATATCGTGTTTAATTCGGATTTTCTTGGCTAGCTCATACATATTATCATTCGCACTTTTAATCAAATCCGGTAAAATACTTGCGCTAACGCCTCCGGCCTCGGGTGGAAAAAGCATGTAGTTATTTTCTATGACGTGAATAAGTGTAAGCGTTGCCAGCTGCCTCCTACTAATGGTAATAGCCGTCTCTAATGCATTTAGCGATACCTCAGAAAAATCAATGGGTACCAAGATCTTTTCTATTTCAAATGTTTTCATGGCTTTATTGATTATGTAGTTAATTGATATTTCGTGTTTCTTGATGATGTAAAGTTAGGGAAATGGAGGCCATTGGAATGGTAGGATTTAGATGAGTTGTCGCACTAATTACCTCCTTTTGAAAATAGAAGGGTCAATCAAATTAATTTCTAAACACCGAATCGCTAAAATCAATAAATTCAGAATCCAATAATTTTGACTTCACTCGTTTTGAAAATTTTTAACGTTCTGAGGCGTACCGTCTAAAATTTAGTTACCTAAAAAATAAGATAAACGATTGCCCCCCCTGCATATCCTATCAACGCCAAAAAACTGATTTTCTTTAGGTACCAAATAAAATCCATTTTTTCCATTCCCATAACAGCTACTCCTGCTGCGGAACCTATTACCAGCAAGCTGCCGCCCGTACCTGCGCAGTAGGCAAGATATTCCCAAATCATACTATCCATCGGGTACGCATCCAATGAATACATACCCATACATGCCGCCACCATCGGAACATTATCTACAATAGCTGAAACAAGACCAATGAGGGTAATGATAATTCTATTGTCACCAAGCAGGCGGGAAAGATATTCTGCAAAATGATGGAGCGTTTGCATTGACTCCAAAGCACCTACGGCCAATAAAATTCCAAAAAAGAAGAGCACACTTGACACATCAATTCTTGACAGGGCATTGGCTGCTGAATATTTTTGCTTTTCGGCTTCATCGAGATTGGGGTTAATCAGTTCTGAGACTACCCACAATACACCCAACCCCAGCAGCACACCCACGTAAGGTGGCAAATGGGTAATCGTTTTAAAAATAGGTACAAAAACCAATGCACCCACTCCAGTGAACAACATAGTTTTCCCGCCCTTTACATAGACTGTATCCTTCGCATCGGTCTTTGGGATATCATCTTGTAACTTTCCCTTCAGTCTAAAACTTAAATAAACCAATGGAATAAGTAGGCATACCAAACTCGGGACAAATAAATTTTTGATAATGGCCGAAGATGAAATTTGCCCTCCAATCCATAGCATGGTGGTGGTCACATCGCCTATTGGCGACCACGCTCCACCGGCATTGGCAGCAATGATGATCATACCCGCAAAAAAGAGTCGCTTTTCCTTATCGGGAATCAATTTCCTGATGAGTGACACCATTACAATAGAACTAGTGAGGTTATCTAAAATAGCAGAAAGAAAGAAAGTGACAAAGCAAATGATCCATAGTAGTTTTCGAATATCCTTAGTTTTTATACGATCAGTGACAAATCGAAATCCGTGGTGTGCATCTACTAATTCTACAATCGTCATGGCGCCCATTAAGAAAAAAAGAATGGCTGAAATTTGCCCTAGTGTATGCGAAAGTTCTGCTTTAATAAATCCCCTATAAATTTCCGAATTACTTAGGGTGCCAGCATTTTTAAACCCTTGAACGAAAGATGTATAATGATGACTTTCTAAGAGTGAGGAAGTGGGGCTATCAAACGCAAACAATGTCCAGCATAATACTCCTGTGATGAGAGCCGTGGCTGTTTTATTTATTTTTATGGGATGCTCCAGCGCAATCGCTAAATAACCTAGAACAAAAATAATTACGATATAAATTTCCATGATACATGTTTTATGGCAGGAAGGTAGATAAGAAATAAGCTATGTCTACGCTGCAACCTTGATTTTAATAAACTTCTAATTTCTGATTGCCTATTATTGCTAGCCCAAAGCCTAAGTTTGTAAGTGATTGATTCTTCACCTTTTAGCGTACTTATCAACCAATCATAGCCACAAATGAAAATTCTGCTCATTGAAGATGAATTGAAGACAGCCCAGTTTGTTAAAAAGGGGCTCGAAGAAAATGGCTATGAGGTCGATTCGGTATCAGATGGCAAAACTGGTCTTCATAAGGCGCTTGAAAACTCTTATCAGCTTATTGTTACAGATGTTATGCTACCTGAGCTAGACGGACGTGAACTTTGCAAGACATTGCGAAAATCGGGTATCGAAACGCCTATTTTGATACTTACGGCCCTTGGAGGAACAGAGGAAATCGTGGCGGGATTTGGCATAGGGGCAGATGACTATTTGGTAAAGCCTTTTGAGTTTAAGGAGTTATTAGCTCGCATCAAAGCGCTGCTAAAACGAAACTCTGTGACCAAACAAGATGAGCAGATCTTAAAAATAGGGGATCTCAGTTTAGATGTAAACCGCAAAGTAGTTTCACGCAATGGGCAGCCTATCATTTTAACGGTGAAAGAATTTGCCTTATTAGAATATTTTCTACGAAATCCGGGCAAAGTCATTTCAAAAGCTGAGTTGGCGCTTAATATTTGGAAAGTAGATTTTGATACCGGTACTAACATGGTAGAAGTCTATGTAAGCTATCTAAGGAATAAAATAGATAAGAACTTTGCCGATAAACTCTTACATACACAGTTTGGCATGGGATATATATTGAAGTTGAATAATCATGCAAATTAGGTCTAAGCTTACATTACAATTCATGTTGTTGGTGAGCGGTATTCTAATCCTCTCTTTTGTAATATTGGTCATATTGGTAAAACAGCATAACGTAGATGATTTTCAAAAAAGACTAAAAGAAAAAGCAATTACTTCAGCCATTCTACTATTGAAAGTTGAGCAAGTTGATTCTACTTTATTAAAGACAATCGACCTCTCAAAAAAAGATATTCTTTATCGCGAAAATATTTCTATTTATGATGATCAAAATAAAGAAGTTTACACCAGCAACGATACAATTTTTTTTGATGCGCCCTTTCCCCTGCTTCAAAAAATTAAGCAAAGTGGCGAATTAAGGTTCTCTAAAAATGAATTTGAGGTTGTGGGGATTCCCTTCAAAGACAAAAGTAAGCAGTACGTCATTTTAGCAGAAGCCGTTGATCTTGACGGTCACGCAAGGCTGCAAGACCTAAAGAAATTACTTTATGTTATAGTTCTAATAATGATTGGTGTAGGCGCAGCCGCAGGATGGTTTTATTCCGGCAGGGCTTTGAAACCAATTAAAAAAGTAATGAGCGAAGTTCAGAGTATATCAACGATTGACCTCAGTCAGCGTTTGGACGAAAATATCAACCCAGATGAAATTGGAAAGCTTGTTATTATTTTCAATCATTTGTTGAGCCGAATTGAAAATGCATTCAATCTACAAAAGACCTTCGTGACAAATGTTTCGCATGAATTAAAGAATCCACTCACTACGATTACCTCTCAACTGGAAGTTACTCTGTTAAAAGAACGCGCGTCAACTGAATACAAGGAAATTATTCAGTCTGTTTTAGGTGACATTAAAGAATTAAATCAATTATCTAATAGCCTGTTGGATCTTGCCTCATTGAGTCAGAGAAACATAAATATACCAACGTCAGCGGTACGTATTGATGAGATTTTATGGGAGGTACGCGAGGGTGTTCAAGCTATTAACTCAAACTACAAAGTAGATATTCACACCCTCACTATGCCGGTAGATGAACAAGATCTGTATTTGCAGGCAAATCCGTACCTTGTAAAAACAGCCCTTCAAAACCTGATTGAAAATGCGTGCAAATTTTCGGACGACAAGCGTGCCACCGTTTCGCTTATCTGCTCCAAGGGTGAACTGGAAATTAGAATTTTTGACAACGGACCCGGTATTGATAAAAAGGAACTTGAAAATGTTTTTCAACCGTTCTATCGGTCTAATAACACATCCAAAGTAAAGGGGCATGGCATCGGCCTGTCTTTGAGTCAGCGGATCATTGACCTGCATAAGGGAGTGGTAGAAATTGATTCAACTTTGGGTCAGGGCACACAAGTGACCGTATTCTTTCTCACAAAAAAATAATTCCTAAATTTTCCCATCTACTTGTTTAGCCGGTATCCAACTACCTTTACCCTTCCTCTTACTAACTTGTGTAGAGTATGGGCGTTCATTAAAAGGTTACCTTTGATAATTATTGTGTTCTAATTTCTAATAATTTTCTAATCATTTTCTAATCATTTTACTTGGCTTTTTTGAGTGTTTATTCAATATTTTTGATCTTTAGTTTTTAGGTTAATGAAGTAGTTGAAGTACTTAGGAAATTTGCCAAAGGTTCTCCTAGGGGTGAAGCTGTCTCGAAAGTCGAGACAGCTTCTTTTTTTGAATGCTGCCTAAATTACAAGTAAACGCCAGAAAATAACCTTACGTCTAGTATTAAGTTCAACCTTGCTTATTCAGGTAACTGAACTAGTAAATCAGCATTCACGATTGCTATTTTTCTGCCAATCAAATAACTCAAAAAGAAAATTTACTTTTGGGTTTCATGGACAACTACAAATCGAAGATAGGTAAACTGCTAAAAATTTTAAATACACTTAGCATTGACGTATCATTAGGAGCCATGGCGTGTTCTCTGTTCTTCTTTAAGGTATTTACAGTTAAAACGGATCTTATCTCGGGCGGCACAATTTCCTTGGGAGTAACAGTTTGGCTCATTTACACCATTGATCACGTGTTGGATGCGAGGAGGATTAAATCTACCGCCTCAACAGATAGGCATCGATTTCACCAGAAAAATATAACGAGCATTTGTTATGTGATTGCAGTTATCTCTTCAATCAACTTTGTTCTTCTATTTTTTTTACCGCTTCGATTACTTGAGAATGGGCTATGGTTAGCGGTTGGAGTGGTAATATATTTAGCTCTGCAGAAAACCCTGTACTACTTCAAGGAACTGCTAGCAGCTTTGTTGTACTCCGCAGGAATTTTGATAGGATCAATTTCGCTTGCTTCAATGCCATTGCAATTGGACGAATTATTGCTAATTGTACACTTTACAATTACCGTTTTTATTGGTCTGTTGCTTTTTTCCTACTTTGATCATTCCAATGATAAACAAGATGGGCAACAATCGTTTTCTACATTGGCCGGAAAAAAAAATACCGTAGCAATTATTATTGTTCTATTGATCATTAACTTCATACTCGCTACAATCATCGCCATTGCTTGTAAGCTAACAATAAGCGCCACCATTACAATTCTTAGTATAAATTTGGGGCTTCTTACGATCTTGTTAAAAAGAAACTATTTCCTGGTCAACGATCGGTACCGATTAATAGGTGACGCATTATTTTTTATACCTATTATTTCAGTTTGGTGGTAGCATTTCCACGCGCCAGAAGAAATTCTGCCAATTGATTAATGGCAATGGCACGATGACTGATGGCATTCTTTTCTTCCATCGTCATTTCAGCCAATGTTTTGGCAAAACCAATTGGGATAAAAATAGGGTCGTATCCAAACCCACCCATTCCTTTTTTTTCGTGCTGAATAGTTCCTTTCAAAATGCCTTCAAACTGACGCGTGATGGTGGGTGTAATGAGTGTAATAACGGTTTTAAATTGTGCGATTCTATTTTCTACACCTTTAAGATTGGTCAATAGCAAATCCATATTATCGGAATGACTTCGCTGTGGCCCTGCGTAGTAAGCGGAGTGAACTCCGGGGTTGCCATTTAATGTTTCTACCTCTACCCCCGAATCATCAGCAAAGCATGCAACACCGTATTTTCTAAAAACGTATTCGGCCTTTTGAAAAGAATTGCCTTCAATGGTAGCTTGATCTTCTGCCAACTCTTCTAAGCACCCAATTTCCTTTAGACTACAAAGAGAATGTTGGCTGCCGAGCAGATGCTTTACTTCTTCAATTTTATGCTGGTTGTTCGTTGCAAAACAGATCTCCATCTATTTGCGAATGACTTTCACTAATTCAATAGTGTAAATAAGATTGGTGTAAGGAGCAACACCCGTTTTTCCGTAAGCTCCGTAAGCCAACCCCGATGGAACATAAATTGTTGCTTTCGTGCCTTCGCGAAATAAAGGCAAGGCTGATTTCCAAAATCTCAATGTTGACCCGGCACTTATCTTAAAACCTTTCGAAACAGTTGGTTCAAAAATGGTCTGTGAGGGCAAAATCTTTCCGGTATAATTAACAACAACTGAATCAGCTGCTAAAGGAACTAGAGCTGTAGTCAATCCCTGTGCGGTAATGACATAGCGTAGGCCGGATGCATTTTTCAAAAGAAGGGGCGGGGTGATGTTGTTGGCCGTCAAATAAGCATCAATATCAATTTTATCTCGCTCGAGTTGAGCGCTAAACTCGCGAATCACCTTCACCAGTTCTATGTCAAAGATTAAATTTGAGTTGGCGGGGATGGGGCCAGTTCGATAGGCGCCATACGCTAATCCCGAAGGCACAAAAAGGGTCACCTTTGAATCTTCGCCCAAGGATGGTAAAATAATTCGCCACGCTCTAATCAATTTATTTAAAAGAAGGGTACTCGATTCACTTACTTTTATCGGCTCACCGCTAAGAAGGCGCAAAGAGAAATTGACCTTAATCGAATCAGCTAAAACAGGCTTAAAAGCCGAGCCAGCACTGACTATTATGTAGCGCAATCCGGTAGTGTCTGATTCGGCTGTTATTCCTGCGGTAGCGAGATACTCGTCAATAGCCATTATATCTTTCTCCAACTGTTGTTTGTAGGAAGGAATAATAGCCTCTTTTTCACAGCCGAAAAAAATCAATGCTAGACAACACAATTGAACAAGGCGGTTCATTTTATGTTCTTGTTTAACTTTAACGAACGCTTACTAGTTCAATTTCAAAAATTAAGTTCGAATTACTAGGAATTGCGTTGCTTTTTGAAGGGCCATATCCTAATGATGAAGGAATATAAAATGTTGCCTTACCGCCTGCTGAAAGCAATGGTAATCCGATCTGGAGCCCTTTAATAATATTCGTAAGTGGCAATGTTAATGGAACAGTCGTGGATTTATCAAAAACTGCACCCGTAGCCAATAACTTACCTTCATAGTTGAATGTTACAGAGCTAGATGCAATTGGCTTAGCTCCAGTCCCTATTTGGGTAATAACATATTGCAGGCCACTTCCATCTTTTATCGCATTGATGTTGTTTGTTTTGACATGTGCAGTAATCGCAGCTGTATCTATTTTAAACTGAGCTACCTCATCAAAAAGTTGCATTTCAAAGGAGACATTTGTGTTGGACGGTACTGCCACCCCCGTAATGTTAACCCCAACCGTACCGTAAGCAAGTCCAGAAGGAGAGAAAATAGTAAACGAAGATCCTTTAGTCATTTTTGGTATCACCGTTTTCCAACTGGCCAGTAAGTCCGGTGCATTTATGGGCACATTTGTCCAAGAATCCTGCACGTCTACAAAAATTCGCCCTGTTTTTAATATTTTCCCCACCACGGTCACATACACTACATCTGTTGGGGCAGGGACTGCACCGAGTCCAACTTTTGTTGTTAGGTACCTCACTCCAGATTGGTCACTTGTCGCGGATATCCCATTGTTGAATAGATACTCATCTATCTCGGCAATGTCCTTTTTAAGTTGTTCTTCAAAAGAAGGACCGGCTGGCATATCCACACCACACGAAAAAGCAATCAACCCTACCATCCCCAATAAAAACAAAATCTTTTTCATATTTAGTTATTAGATATAATATCAACCATCTCCATATCAAATACCAAGATTGAATTTTCTTTGATCACATCTCCGCGGGGCTGGCTTCCATAAGCAAGTGTGGAGGGTATGTACACGGTCATCTTTGAACCCTTATTCATCAACTGCATAGCTTCTTCCCAACCTGGAATAACTTGTTGCTGCCCCACGTTGATTTCAAGAGGTAAGTAGCCGCCACGCGCTTCGTTGAAAATATTGTTTTTTCGAGCATCAGCCTCGATGCTTGTATCAAAATAGGTTCCATTCACCAGATAGCCACTGTAGTTTATCTTAACTTTTTGACCCGATTTAGCATTTTCTCCTTGACCCGCTTTAGTAATAATATACCGCAATCCTGAACTTGTGTTCTGCGCTACAACATTTTTTGCTTTTAGAAAATCGTCAATCGCAACGGTATCTTTTGCCAACTGAACTTGTTGATCCTTCATCATCTTTTCATTTTGCTTGGCCACTAAGTCCTGTTGTAGTTTGTTCATTTCCTCTTGGTTTAGCACATCGGTCAAGCCGATAAGAAAGGTAAACGATTGGGTAGAATCAACCGAAAAGGGAAGTGGCTGGCGGAAGGTGTTTTCAAATAATTTCTTAGCAGGCACTTTAAATGTTACACTATCGCCTTTTGAAAGCATTTTGATTACTTCTAGTACAGCATCTCCTTTGGGCACAGTTCCTTGCATTTGGATCACGGCAGGGAAACCATTTTTTCTTGAGTCATTCCACACGGAATCCTTTCCGTCCTTAAAAACGAGGTTCATCACCACAAATTTGCCTGAATCGATTTTGACTCCGTCTCCTTTTCGGACAACGTTGAATTTATATCCCGAAGGTGTTTCTTTACCACCGCAAGAAGCAAATAGAATAGACAGGACTGAGATGGCAATTAGAGCTGATTTTTTCATTGGTTAGTTTTAATTGAACGATGTGTGTTGTTACTATTTATTTAATGCGTCTTTATATTCCGGCAAGATCGCCAAAAATTTCTTCAAAGTTTGTTCTAACGATAATTTTGATTGTCCGCCCGATGCATTTTTGTGGCCTCCGCCCTCAAAATGTTTGCGCGCTAGTGCATTCACATCAAAATCTACTAACGACCGAAAGGACAATTTTATTTCCTCTTTCCGATCATACATAAGCACGGCCATCTTAATTCCTTTTATCGAAAGGCCATAATTTACCAAGCCTTCGGTGTCGCCAGTTTGCGAGCCAAATTGCCGCAGCTCTTCCCACGTTAGTGTCATGAAGGCTGTATTGAATTCCGGCAGCACCGTTAGCTTTTGGCTTAGCGCATAGCCCGTCAATCGAAGTCGCTCCAGTGAGTTGGTATCATAAATCTTTTTCGCCACTTCGGCTGGGTTCGCTCCCCGGCTCACCAATTCAGAAGCAACTAAAAACTCCCGATGCGTAGTATTGTTGTGGCGAAACCCGCCCGTATCCGTCATCAATCCGGCATACAAGCAGTTCGCAATATCCTCATCAATAAGACTTTTATCACCCAATTCATTAATTAATTCAAATATCATTTCGGCTGTGGAGGCAGCACCGACATCCCATTTTTCAAAATCCGCAAACTTCTCAGGTTCCAAATGATGATCGATCATCACCTTCTTGGCAGACGAGGCTTTCACCAAATCTCCCAACTCATTGATCCTTTTTAGGTTTGAAAAATCCAAGCAAAAAATTACCTCTGCCTTAGCCAAAAGCTTAGCCGCTTTAGCACCCGGTTCCTTCGATTCCTTTGAAAGAGCCGTCACAATTTCTTTGCCTGGCATCCAAGCCAAAAAATCCGGATAATCGCTGGGCGTGATCACGTCCACCAAATGGCTTTTTTTGCGCAAGTAAAGCGCCAGGCCCAAAGAAGAACCCAATGCATCGGCATCTGGCTTAAAGTGGGTCACAATCACCACCTTTTTTGAGGTGGCCATCATTTGCTCAAATGCTCGTAAGTCTATCATAACAAGGGCGCAAAAATAATCAATGATTTGAGATTCCGGCTTCAACCGTATGGGTTCTTTTGATACTTTTGCGCCCAAATTATTCAAGCAAAAAACTACTAAAAACAAACAAAATGGCAGGAAATAGAACTTTTACCATGTTAAAGCCCGATGCTACCAGCGCGGGAAACATTGGTGCGATTACAAAAATGATTGAAGAAGCAGGCTTTCGCATTGTGGCAATGAAGAAAACTCGCCTCTCGGCTGAGCTAGCCGGCAAGTTTTACGAGGTGCATAAAGAGAGAGGATTCTATGGCGAATTGGTAGCCTACATGTCTTCTGGTGCTATTGTGCCGATGATTTTGGAGAAAGACAATGCGGTAGAAGATTTCAGAACATTAATCGGTGCTACTGATCCCAAAAAAGCCGCTCCCGGCACCATCCGCGCCTTATTTGCCAAATCAATTGATGCGAACGCAGTACACGGTTCCGATTCTGATGCCAATGCCGAAATTGAAGGAAGTTTCTTCTTCTCGCAGTTCGAACGATTTTAAATAACCGTTTTTAGTTGTTGGTTGTTAGTGACTAGCATGCAGCGCCAACAACTACTAACTAAAAACTACCAACCAACAACTAATGATCGATCCAACCTACTCCGAAAAATTTGAATCAAGACACAACGCACCCAATGCCAAACAAATAGCCGAAATGCTAAAGGTTGTAAAGGCAAAATCGGTTGATGAAGTAATTGACCAAACAGTGCCGGCCAACATTCGCTTGAAGAAAGCGTTGAACTTGCCCGCGCCACAATCGGAGTTTGAATTTTTAAAAGAATTCAAAAAGGTGATGTCAAAAAATAAGATTTACAAATCGTACATCGGTACGGGTTATTACAATTGCATCACGCCCGGGGTAATTCTGAGGAATATTTTAGAGAACCCTGGATGGTACACTGCCTACACGCCTTACCAAGCAGAAATTGCCCAAGGCCGCATGGAGGCGTTGATCAACTACCAAACCATGATCATTGACCTTACGGGAATGGAAATTGCGAACGCTTCTTTGCTGGATGAAGCCACAGCGGCTGCGGAAGCATTACACTTATTGTACGCATCTAAGAAAGCTTCTAAGAAAGACGCTCACCAATTTTTTGTGGATGAAAATACGTTTCCTCAAGTAATTGATTTATTGAAAACGCGCGCTACCCCCATTGGAATTGACTTGGTAGTAGGCGATGTTAGCAAGCTAGATATTACCGATGCCACTTTATTTGGTGTGTACATTCAAAACCCAAACAACAATGGTGAGATAAAGGATTACACTTCCTTCATTGAATCGGCTCACGAGAAAGAAGTATTTGTGGTGATGGGAGCCGACCTGATGAGTTTGTTGTTAGTAAAATCACCTGGAGAAATGGGTGCCGATGTAGTAGTGGGTTGCTCACAACGCTTTGGTGTGCCAATGGGTTTTGGCGGACCGCATGCTGCTTTTTTTGCTACGAAAGATGAATTCAAAAGACAAATGCCCGGGCGTATCATTGGCATCTCGCAAGATGCGCAAGGCAACCCCGGCTATCGAATGGCGTTGCAAACCCGCGAGCAACACATTCGTAGAGAAAAAGCAACTTCCAATATTTGTACCGCACAAGTTTTACTTAGCGTGATGGCCAGCATGTATGCAGTTTATCACGGCCCCGAAGGCTTGAAAAAAATTGCAGGTAGAATTCATGGACTAACCAATCTTCTCGAAAAGCAATTAAAGGCAAGCGGATTCGAACAAGTTAACACTTCGTATTTCGATACACTTAAAGTCGCTGTGGCGGATAAGAATGTTATTGAAAAGGAAGCCGTTAAGCACGAAATCAATTTCCGTTACTTTGCCGATAATCATATTGGAATTTCAGTAGATGAAACCACTTCAGTTGAAGACGTAAATAAGATTCTAAAAGTACTGGGAGTTTCTGGTAGTTCAGTAAAAGCAGAGATCGCATTGCCCGCTTCTCTTCAGCGGAAATCGTCTTTCCTTACCCATCCCATTTTCAACTCTCATCATAGCGAGCACGAAATGCTTCGCTACATTAAAAAATTAGAAAGCAAAGATTTGTCGATGGTACATTCCATGATTTCATTGGGCTCTTGCACCATGAAGTTAAATGCAACTACGGAAATGATTCCGGTAACGTGGCCAGAGTTAGGACAAATCCATCCCTTCGCGCCAAGCGACCAAACACTTGGCTATAAGGAGATGATTGATAATCTTGAAGTTTGGCTAAAAGAAATTACAGGCTTTACAGGAATTTCATTGCAGCCCAACAGTGGTGCGCAAGGCGAATACGCAGGCTTGTTGGTTATTCGTGCCTATCATTTAAACCGTGGCGATCACCACAGAAACATTGCGTTGATCCCTTCTTCTGCACATGGCACTAATCCTGCCAGTGCAGTAATGGCCGGCATGGAGGTGATTGTGACCAAATCAGACGCTGATGGAAAAATTGATGTGGCTGATCTGAAAGCAAAAGCCGAACAGTATAAAAATAATTTAGCTTGTTTGATGGTTACGTATCCATCTACTCACGGAGTATTTGAAGAAGCTATCATTGAAATTTGTGATACCATTCACCAAAATGGTGGATTGGTGTATATGGATGGTGCGAACATGAACGCGCAGGTGGGTTTAACATCGCCTGCCATTATTGGTGCCGATGTGTGTCACTTGAATCTCCATAAAACATTTTGTATTCCACACGGTGGCGGTGGACCCGGCATGGGGCCTATTTGTTGCAACGATAAACTAACACCATTTTTACCGGGACACTCCGTTATTAAAACCGGTGGAGAACAAGCAATCTCGGCAGTCTCTGCAGCGCCTTGGGGTAGTGCCAGCATCTTGGCCATTTCGTATGCTTACATCGCCATGATGGGTGGCGAGGGTCTGACCAACGCCACCAAGCTTGCGATCTTCAATGCCAATTATATTAAAGAAAGATTGGAAGGCCACTACAAAATTTTGTACACCGGCACTCAAGGGCGATCCGCTCACGAAATGATTGTTGATTGCCGTGACTTTAAAAAAGCGGGAGTAGAAGTGGAAGACATCGCCAAGCGGTTGATGGATTATGGATTTCATGCACCGACCGTATCGTTCCCAGTTGCGGGCACCATCATGATTGAGCCCACCGAAAGCGAATCGAAGGCGGAGATGGATCGTTTCGTAGATGCACTCATCGAAATCAGAAATGAAATCCGTGAAGTGGAAGAAGGCAAAGCCGATAAAGAAAACAATGTATTGAAACACGCCCCTCACACGGCCGCAATCATAACAGCGGACGCTTGGAATCGCCCTTACTCTAGACAAAAAGCTGCTTATCCACTTCCGTTTGTGAAGGAAGTTAAATTTTGGCCGACTGTAAGCAGGGTTGACAGTGCCTATGGAGATAGGAATTTGGTTTGTACCTGCTTGCCTATTGAGGAATATGCTAAAAGTGAAGCCAGTTAAAAGCTACTTAATTCAAAATTTTAAAACCCGGATTCTATTTCGGGTTTTATTTTTTAAAGGTACCTTCGCATCATAAATTCTAAAAAGTGAAAAGGGTCAGTTTGATTTTTCTGCTGTGGATTCCATCGATCAGCTTAGCACAAAAAAGTACATACAAAGGGTTGCCTTCCTTACTCTGGCCAAAACTCTACAATATTACCTATCAAAAAAAAGGCGAAATAGATAAGCCCATTTTCACAAAAGAACTTTTATTGCTATCCAATAAGCAAATAACGTTGCCTGGCTACATGGTGCCTTTTGAAAATGGTATGAAAGGCAGTCACTTTATTTTATCTTCTCTCCCATTGAATGCCTGTTTCTTCTGCGGTGTCGGTGGGCCAGAGACAGTAGTCGAAATTTTTTTAAAAAACGCAGTTACCTACACCGATAAGCCAGTAGAAATAAAAGGGAAACTTATTCTCAACGATTCTAACCCAGACAAGATGGTCTATGTATTGGAAGAGGCAGAGTTTTTGGGAGCCGTAGAGTTTTGATTTTTAAATCTATTGTAGCTAAATTTATACTTTCTTAAAACTACTCATCTATATCTGTTAATAATATGTCACTTCAATATACATACGATACAGAAGGTAAGCCCGTGGGCGTTTTCATTCCGTTAAATGAATGGGAAAAGATTACTGTTGCGCTAAGAAAAGAAAAGAAAAAACCAACTGTCAAGAAAAGTTCTGTCGACACGATTCTTAAAGGATTTAAACAAGTAAACCTAATTGAAAAAGGGAAGCTCAAGCCGATTTCAATTAAACAGTTACTAGATGAATTATAGGGTTGAGGCAACTCCGTTATTTCTTGTTGAGGCTAAGAAGCTAACAAAAAAATATCTCTCTCTTAAATTAGACATCTCGATACTAGCTGAACAACTATCTGCGAATCCGCTACAGGGAATCCCGCTAGGGAAAGGGGCTTATAAAATCCGGCTCTCCATAACCTCAAAAGGAAAAGGTAAAAGTGGCGGGGCAAGGGTGATTACCTGCGTCAAGATTATTTCTTCAAAAGTTTATCTCGTTTCTATCTACGACAAATCTGATCAAGATTCTATTTCAGACAAAGTATTAAAAGAAAGGCTAAAAAATTTAATTTAGCTCAATGGAAAATTTAATTT
The DNA here is from genome assembly GCA_038250265.1 of Cytophagales bacterium. Lineage (GTDB taxonomy): Bacteria > Bacteroidota > Bacteroidia > Cytophagales > Cyclobacteriaceae > ELB16-189. The sequence continues at coordinate 40,197 of JBBSCN010000005.1, forward strand.
AGCTCAATGGAAACTTTACTTCAACCCATACTTATCCATCAAAAACACTAGCGCTGCCATAGACGCTGAACCCAATTCAAGTTCGCGCTTGTCCACTTTGTCGATCGTGTCTTCTTGCGTATGATGAACATTGAAATAGCGCTGAGAGTCTGGAAGATAACCGATCAAGGTAGTGCCTAATGGGCCTAACGGGCCAATATCCGCTCCGCCACCCTCTTGGGAGAAATCCCACAGATCATAAGGCTCCAATAAATTTTTCCAACTTCTGATTTTCGCTTTCACAGGGTCAGTAGCGGTCATCGTAAATCCACGCGGGGCAAAACCACCTCGGTCTGATTCGATGGCAGCAATATGATTTTCTCTATTTGCCTTCGCAAGCTCCGCATATTTTTGGCCACCACGCAATCCGTTTTCTTCGTTCATATACAACACCGCACGGATAGTGCGCTTCGGCTTGTAGCCCATCATTTTAAACAACCGCAATACTTCTATTGCCTGCACACAACCAGCGCCATCGTCATGTGCACCCTGACCTAAATCCCAGCTATCTAGATGCCCACCCACTAAAATGATTTCGTCTTTGTATTCGCCACCTTTTATCTCGCCAACTACATTGAACGAGGGAGCTTCTTTTAAGTTTTCGCAATGGGTTTCTAAATAAAATTGCAGATCACGGTCATCTTTCAAAAGTTTGCTCAATAAATCTGCGTGTTGTGTGCTGATCGCCACGGCAGGAATTTGCCTGACCATGGGCGCATAACGCACACCACCTGTATGTGCGTACGATTCATTGTTCAGCCCCATGGAGCGAACAACTACCGCAACTGCCCCTAGCTTCGCTGCTTCATTTGCCCCATTGGCACGCTGATCTACTG
>JBBSCN010000006.1:0-40750 GCA_038250265.1 Cytophagales bacterium
CGACAAGTATTTCAATTACAAATCCGAACGCAGTAATCGGAACCAGTTATAGCTGGGCAGTTCAGAGCGGTGCAAATGTAACAGGCGCGGTTGCAGGAATAGGCAATGTAATAAGCCAAGTATTGACGAGTACCGATGGCATTAATTCAGGTACAATAGTTTATAGAATTACGCCAAGTGCAGATGGTTGCGCAGGATTATTTGTTGATGCAACAGTAACAGTTAACCCCAATGCAAGCTTTACTGCTACGAATAGCGCAGCGACAATCTGCAGTGGTTCAGCGACCAATATATTATTTAACAGCAATACGACAGGTCATCGGATCAATGTAGTGAGCGCGATTTATGGAGCGGTTACAGGTGGCACCGTGACAGCAGGAGTGACCACCTTCACAAATGGCAATACGTTAGTCGAGCCGTTAACGAATGCAACGAATGCCCCGATCGATGTGGTGTATATGTTTAATGTAACCACGCCACTGACTACCCCAGTTTGTCCGTTGGTTCCAGCTAGTCAGAGTCTGACGGTAAGAGTTAATCCAACACCGGATGCAGCGGCCACGGCACAGACGATCTGCAGTGGCGCTACGAGTAATGTATCGATCACCAATCCGAATGCAGTAACAGGTACGACTTATACCTGGACAGCGGCAGTACAGAGCGGATCCCCTACAGGTTTTACGACTGGCAGTGGAGCGACCATTAGCCAAGCGTTGGGCACGAATAATGCAGTGGGCGTAGTTCGCTACACGATCACCCCAAGTTCGAATGGCTGTTTGGGCACAGCGATCACCGTAGATGTAACCGTAAACCCAGTACCGACCGCGTCAGCAAGCAATCAAGTCATCTGCAGTGGCACCGCTACAAATATTATTTTGAGCAATCCGAACTCAGTGACAGGCACCCAATACTTCTGGACAGTAGTCCAAGGCAATGTAACGGGGGCGGGCGATGGAGGCACGTTGGCTGTTCCAATAAATGGCCCGATCATACAAACATTGACCGCTAGCAGCAGTGCAGGGGGCACCGCCACTTATACGATCACTCCGGTAGTGGGAGCAGCGGGCTGTGGGGGCATTCCAGTTATCGCAACGGTTACGGTGAATGCGATCCCGGATGCAGCAGCCTCAGCCCAGACGATCTGCAGTGGCGCTACGAGCAATGTATCGATCACCAATCCAAATGCAGTAACAGGTACGACTTACATCTGGGCTGTGCAAAGTAACTTGGGTGGGGTAATCGGGGTGAGTTCAGGTAGTGGAGCAACTATCGCGCAAACCTTAATAAATAATACCAATATTCAGCAAACTGTTGTCTATCGAATAACCCCCCAAAGCGGTGCTGGTTGTAGCGGAGCTACTTTTGATATAAATGTGTCAATAGACCCGTTAGCAAATTTTTCAGCAACACCATTATCTCAGGTAGTTTGCGAAGGAGTTTCAACTCCAACCAACATTACACTAAGCAGCAGCGTAACAGGCCAGCGTGTTCGAATAGTAAATGTAGTTGCCACTGGGGGTGTAACAGGCTTTAGTCCTGTAAATACATTGTTTAACTCTTTCCCGAACAATTTGGCTGATATATTAGATAATCCTACCAATTTATCGCAGACCGTTACCTACTACTTAGAGGGTAGTCTTGGCGGGGCTTGTATAAATCCGCTACTACAATCAATTACAGTGACCGTTAATCCAGACCCGGCAGGAGCATTTGATACAAGAACTGTATGCAGCGATGTCATTGTAGATTATCGTTTGCTGTTAAATATTGCCACACTTGGTAATAATGTCGGAAGCACCTTTAGTTGGATAGCTGCTGACAATACGAATGTTATTGGGGAAAGCCTTACTCCACAAAGTGGGCCAACTATTACCGATGTGATAACCAACATAACAAACATTAGCCAAGTTGTAAATTACACCGTGACACCTACAGGAACAAATGGATGCGTAGGTGCACCTTTCGTAATACAGATCACTATTAACCCTGAACCTGTTGGTGCTACGCCAGCTATAACGCCAGCTATTTGCAGCGGAACAGTTGTAAATTATAATCTACAAATCAACGTCAATACCAACGGGAATAATCTACCAGCCAATTTCTTGTGGAGTGCCACTCCCAATGCAAATATTACCGGAGAGACAACATCACTTAAATCGGGATCTGTGATTGATGATGTGTTGGTTAACACAACAACCTTAAACCAAACCGTAGTTTATACAATAACACCGACTGGTCAGATTGCCGCTGGCGCATGTGCTGGGAATCAATTTACGGTCTCTATAGATGTTAACCCAAAGCAAGTATTTTCTGCTGGGCCTGATTTACAAGTTTGCGTAGCCGATGGATTTAAGGACTTATTAGGCACCTCCACTTTTGCACCTGGAGGATTACTTTGGAGTGGCGGTACAGGCGGATTTAATAATTCATTGATTTTTAATCCACGCTATACGCTTAGCGCAAGTGAACTTGCTACCACCACACCTTTGGTTGTGACGTTAAGTTTAAGAGCTTTTGGAGCGGGCGCATGCCCCGATGTAGTAGACCAAATGCAACTAACAATTAACCCATTGCCGGTGGTGGCTATTTTCGGGCTTCCGCCAGGACTTCCTTCGCAGATTGCTGTCAATGCTGGGTCATTCAAAATAAACGGAAATCAAAAAGGCGGATTATTCACAATTACTCCTGGTCTTGGCATCGGTCCTACAATTCCAAATTCTTTCAATGTAGATGAAGCAACCCTGGATCCTAATTCTTCAACCGTATATGATGGAACACCAGCCACAATAAATACAATCAATTATGCCTTTACCGATGGCAACGGGTGTAGCAATTCGGTTTCACAAAATTTGATTGTCAATCCCCTTACGATTGTTGATTTTGCCATTGACGGGGCAAGAATAGATTCTGATGGTACAGGTGACTTTTTGATATGTAGTAATTCTGGCAATATTCGATTGATTCCTCAAGATGGCGGAAACCCAGGGCTGCCTCCAGAGACGAGGTTTATTAGTCTAACAGCCGGGCTGATCTTAACACAAGATGCATTTGGATACAATATCCCAACGGATGGGCTTGCACCAGCCAGATACGCCATTCAATTTGTTTACAAAAACGCATTAGGTGTTATCTCCAACGTTGTTCGCAGCGTTAAGATTTTACCAAGTCCAGTATCACAATTCGCCTCCGCAAATAACTGCGTAGTAAATGATGTAGTCTTTACCAATCAGTCATCGGTGGCCAATACCTTTGGAAGTGTTATTAGTGATTACCTTTGGAATTTTGGAGACACGGGTCCAACGAGCACAACAACTACCCCAAGCCCAAGTAAAAGATATATCCTCCCTGCTATTTACTATGTTACACTCAGGGCAAATACGAATCGAGGTTGTTCAAATGTAAGCGCTCCTTTTGAACTACGAGTCGGAAATCAACCAATCGTAAACTTTGAATGGTCATCGATCTGTACTAACGATACAACTAGGTTTCAACAAAGGGTGGATCCCGGAATTAGTACGGTTACATTTTATTCTTGGAATTTCGGAGATGGAAATCAACTGATAGATGTGCCCGCTGGTACGATTTTGAATGATTTGGTGACAAATACATTTGGCCCCATTGAAGAACCAAAGCATAGTTACGCCTCCAATGGAGTGTTCAACGCGATGCTTTCCGTAAAAACAAATGATGGGTGTGACAATGCAAGCCCCTCAGAGCAAGTTTCGATTCTTCCTTCAGGTGCAACTGTAACTCCTACACCAGTGGCCGCCTACTTTAACGACTTCGAGGCATCCAACGGTGGTTGGATAGAAGAAGGTCTTCGATTAAGTGCACCAGGTATTTTTCCAATCGTCCGCAGCCCGTTCAGTTGGCAGTATGGCACGCCAAATGGCTCGTATATTAAAACAGCGGCTTCGGGTATAAATGCTTGGTGGACTGGATTCAATCAAACGGCTAATGCGCAGCCAACTTATTTTGACAACGAATCGTCATTCATAAATGGCCCTTGCTTTGATCTTCGCCAATTGAAGCGACCAATGATATCAATTAATTATTGGTCTGATTCTGAAAGGAATTTGGACGGAGTCGTACTTCAGTATTCTACAAACGGGGGCCAAGCGTGGGCAATTGTAGGACCATTGGCTGGATTACCCCAGAGAGACCAAGGAATAAACTGGTATGCTCCAAATGCGACAATCGTTTCTAATCCTGGCCAACAATTGGTAGGGCAATATGGTTGGACTGGCGAAACCGGAAAATGGTTAAATGGTCGTTTTAACTTAGACATGGTTGACCCAGCCCAGAGGGGTCAAGTAAGGATTCGTTTGGCTTTTGCTAGCAATGACAAGAATGCTGTAAGGCAGCCAGCTTTAGGATATGATGGATTTGCGTTTGATGATGTTTTTGTAGGAGATAAGCAACGAGTTGTTTTGACAGAACATTTCACTAATTCATCTTTTGTTAGCATCGACAACTATTTGAATACGCTATACAGCAATGAAATAAATTTGCGGCCACCGGATGGAACAGATTTTAATAGTATTCAATATCACATGAGTTTTTCGTCAAGTTCAAGTGATTCGTTGGTCAATAATAATTCTAATGCCCGTGCACAGAGCTTCGGTGTTTCGACTCCTCCAAAAACTTTCATGGATGGAATAAACAAAAGGAATTCAAAATTTGATGGAACCACCACAAATCTTAACAATGTTGAAATAGACAGGCGTGCCCTGACATCACCCAAGTTCAAGTTGAGACTTGATACCATCGCTACCGGCAAAAAGAATTTCATAAACGTACAAATGACGCTAACCGCTGACACGATCGTGAATTCCCCATTGATAGCCCAAGTAGCACTGGTTGAAGACAATGTAGTAACGTCAGCGGGAGTCTTTAAAAATGTGCTTCGTAAACTATTGTATGGCAGCGATGCAACCAAGCCTGACGGAATTACAATTAATCAGCCGTTTGCTATCGGGCAAGTTGCAGTTAGACCACAACCAGCAACTGAAATTGAAATAAATGTACCTATTTTAGAGCCTAATAATTTGTGGTTGATTGGTTTTGTACAGGACAAGAACACAGGTGAGATTTTACAAAGCACCATTTTGAAAGCTCCCAATAAGGAAGGATCTATTATTGTTGGGATTGAACCAACTAATCAAACTGGAGACATAAATGATCTTCAAATCTATCCAAACCCTGCCAATGGAAAATTCAATTTCGCTTTACCCGGGAATTTTCCTGCAGGTTACGTATGGAAGATTGCCGACCAGCGAGGAATTTTTGTTCAGAAAGGAAATTTTGATAGCTCTACGAACGGTGTGGTAACGGTCGATGTATCAAGCCTGGTCAATGGTGTTTACTTTGTGCTGATTGGCGCGGAAGGAAAGGTTCCCGTGTACCGAAAGTTAGTAGTGATGAATCAAAACTAGAACTCAGCTTTCCGTAGATCGTTTAATGATTTTTCAAGTGTGGTACATAAATCATTTACGGATGTAGCAAAGTCTTTCGGAAGACTTTTAAGTCGGGCGTTGGTTTCAATTAATGCCGCTAGTTCTTTCGCATAGGGAAGCCCCATCAACGTAATTGAAGGCTTTATCTTGTGGACAGCCCGGGCGAGTTGCTTCCATTCTTTTTCTTGTGTAAATTTTCTGATTGCATAAATGCTTTCTGGCAAAGTCTCCAAAAAAATGACTACCATTTCTTGAATAAATTTCTGGTTTCCGTTCGAGACTTCTTTTAAATAACTGAGGTCAAATGAAGGAATATTTTTTTGGGGCTGCTCTATTTTCAAAGGAGCGGTCTCCTTGAAAAACTTCTTGATAATGTTGAAAAGATCATCGGGCGTGAAAGGCTTTGAAATACATTCATCCATACCTGAGCTTAAACACTTCTCGGTGTCTTTTTGTGTGGCGTTGGCAGTAAGGGCAATGATCGGGATTTGGTTTTTTGGCTTTGCCAATACTCGGATATTTTTGGTGGCTTCAAATCCATCCATCACGGGCATTTGTACATCCATCAGCACTACATCGAACGACCCATTTTTCACTTTCTCTACCGCCACAAAACCATTTTCCGCGGTTTCCACTATGCAGCTCCAATTCTTCAAGATGCTTACTGCATAAAGTCGGTTGATATCGTTATCCTCAACTAACAACACCCGGAGACCCGAAAGTACTTTCTTGGCAGCGCTGGTACTAGCAAAATCGTTCTTACCCATGTACTGAAGGCTACTTTTTTGGTAGGGCAGCAGAACGGAGAAAGCGGAGCCTTTTTCAAGTATACTTCTTACCGAAATGCTGCCACCCTGCAACTCCACTAGCTGTTTAACAATTGTCAGTCCGAGCCCAGTTCCTCCGTACTTTCTGGTAACACTGGCATCGGCTTGACTAAAGCTCTCGAAAATAGTTTTCAACTTATCGTCTGGGATTCCGATTCCGGTATCAGACACCTCAAATTGTAGAATGTATTTGTTCTGTGTTTTCTTATGTACCGAGCAAGCTACGAGAATTGATCCCGATTGTGTGAATTTTATTGCGTTGCTTATTAGATTAATCAAAATTTGATTTAACCTTACAGGATCTCCACTAAATATTTGATTGGCCTCTTTGTCTAGTTGAAATACTAACTGAATTTTTTTCTCTTTTGCCTGATGATTGAAGGTTCCAATCAGCGACTGCAACAAGTCATTGACATTAAATCCTATCTTTTCAAATGTCAATTTTCCAGATTCGATGGAAGCAATGTCAAGAATGTCATTGATGATTACTTTTAAGTTATCTGCCGCGCTTTTAATGGCATTCAAGTACATGGTTTGCTCTTCTTCGCTTGGGCGATTCCCTAGTAGAGTGGCCATGCCTGCAATGCCATTGATGGGCGTTCGGATTTCATGGCTGATGTTTGCCAAGAATTGTTCTTTGGCTTTTTGTGCCCGCTGCAGTTCTTCTGCGTCTTTCTTGCGCTGTGTAATATCACGACAATCCAATATGAACCCCTCAATTTTCTCTTTGTGCTTTAAGTTGATGGAGTTGAACTCTATATATCGATAGGATTTATCCTTGCATAAAAATCGAAACTCAACTGACTCTTGGTACCTTCTTCTTTTTAATTTATTAAAAGTGATTTTGAATTCTGTAAGTGTAACCGGTAGAATGTAATCGAAAAAGTTTTTCCCCGTCAGCTCGGCTGGGCGATATCCTAGTGTTTCCTTTACAGAGTGATTGACATAGGAGATGATCCCTTTGTAATCAATAATAAAAATGATATCGGAGCCATCTTCTACCACAGACTTGTAAAATCCCCCGTTCCGTACGTAACTTTTTAATGTCTTCATGATCAAATTCCTGCCTGTTCCATTTCTTTCAGATACCGATAAATCGAAGACTTGCCAATATCAAGGCGTTTGGCAACTTCCAAAACATTATCGTTGTACTTTTTTAAATAGCTTCTGATGATATGATAAGTGTACTCTTGCAATGTATTTTCCTTCAACAAAAAGGCATCCGTATTTAAAATGCTATTAAATGAAATGTCCTGCCCTTTTAGCTCCGTACCATCGCACAATACTGCCCCCAAATCAATGATGGCTTTCAACTCGCGAATATTCCCCGGAAAGGAATACTGTAACAGTTTTGTTTGTGCCTCTTCGCTGATTTTAATTTTCGGCATTTTATTGTCCTTAGTAAACTGATCCAAAAAATGCTTGGCAAGCAAGATAATGTCTTGTCCTCTTTCGCGCAAAGGTGGGAGGTGAATAGGTAGACCCAATAAACGATAATACAAATCTTCGCGAAACGTTTTTGCTTTTACTTCTTCTTGTAGATTTCGGTGCGTTGCAACGAGTATGCGTACATCCAGTTTTAGTAATTGGTTACTGCCGATTCTGGTCAACTCTTTTTCTTGGAGTACACGGAGTAATTTCGCTTGCAGGCTAATATCCATTTCTCCGATTTCATCGAGGAATAGGGTACCCCCTTCCGCCTCTTCAAATTTTCCAATCCTTTTTTGAAGTGCGCCTGTAAAAGCGCCCTTTTCGTGGCCAAACAATTCGCTCTCAATCAACTCTTTTGGGATGGCCGCTACATTCACCGCCACAAAAGGTTTATTCTTTCTTTGTGAATTGTAGTGTATGGCTTTGGCTACTAACTCTTTACCCGTGCCTGTTTCGCCTGTTATTGATACGGTAATTTGAGTTCGAATGGCCCTTTCGATATTTTCAAAAACCTTTTTGATTGGCATGCTGTTGCCGACAATACTCTTTTCAAAATCATACTTTACAGCAATTTCCTTTTGTAGTCTACCGATTTCACGAATGAGTGACGACTTGTTGCGGGCATTTTTGATTGAATTTAAGATGCGATCCTTCGCTTCCTCATCCTTGGTAATGTAGTCAAAAGCACCGCTCTTTAGCAATTCAACGGCTGTACCAATTTTCTCCTGGGCAGAAATAATGATTACGCTGATGTCCGGGTCAAAATCGCGAATCGCTTTTAGTACCTTTTCCCCCGCCATATCTGGCAGTGAGTAGTCCAAGGTGATCACGGAGGGCTTTTTGTGTAGGTTTGTCAAACAATCATTACCAGTAGAAAAGAACTCTGTTTCAATATCTGGGTTGAGCTCAAGCACGTATTTCAGGAACTTGGAATAGGCAATGTCATCCTCTACTACAAATACTTTTATTGGGTCTTTTTCGTACATCAGAAGGTGCTTTGATTAAAAATAATAGAACTGATTTATTTATTAACGTTAAAGTGTTAATTTTTACGTGAAATTTACGTTAACTGTACTAATATATTTTATGATACGGGAATTTGACGGATTGTATGCGTCTGAATGCGAGCTGATGCTGAAAGCGCCCTTGTTAGTGTGCATCCTGATTGCAGGAGCAGATGACGATATTGATCGAAGAGAGATTAAAAAGGCCATTGAATTGAGCCAAAGGAATCAAAGCCGAGGCAAATCGAGGTTGACCGAATTTTATCGAGAGCTGGCTGAAGACTTTGAGGACAAGTTGAAAATAGTAATTCAATCATTTCCCTCTAAGGCCATTCAGCGGGAGCCGATGATTTCTGCGGAACTGAAGGGTTTAAACGACATCTTTCCAAAGTTAAATACGCAATTTGCCGTTGACTTCTATCAAAGCTTATTGGAGCTCGCTCAGAAAACAGCTGAATCTTCGGGCGGTTTGCTCGGCATGAAATCGGTAGGAGCGGAAGAGGCCAAACTAGTCACATTAGCTATGATACTGAATCCGGCTGATAACGATAGCATGCCAAAAAAATAATCTATTTCTATTGGTTAATTCGTAATTTTCAATCCCTGCCGGTTTTATTTGATGCCACAGCCAAAAAGCATTTTCGAAAGTTCGTCTATTCCCCTGAGGTTGGTATTTATAATGTGGCTCACGTTTAGTATCGAGTTGTTTTATCATATTGATTTAGGCTTTCTAGGAATAAAGCCGCGAAGTGTTTCTGGATTACTCGGCATCATTACCGCGCCTATGGTTCACGGCAGTTATATGCACTTGATATCCAATACGTTCCCATTACTATTTTTAGGAACGTTATTGTTTTTCTTTTATGACCGTATCGGGGTTATTGTTTTTTTTCGGTGTTACCTATTTACCAATATCTTGGTCTGGATTTTTAGCCCTAGAGTTTCCTATCACATAGGTGCGAGTGGGTTGATTTATGGACTTGCCTCTTTCTTGATTTTCTTTGGCTTACTGCGCCAAGATTTTATTTCCCTTTTGATTTCTATTGGAGTGATAATTGCCTACGGAGGAATATTTTATGGCGTCTTGCCATTGGACCCCCGCGTGTCTTGGGAATCACATTTGGCGGGCGTGATCGTGGGGGGCATCACCGCTTTTAATTTAGCAGGCAAAAAAAGAATCCGGTAGAAATGGACGCAGCAGCAAAGGAAATATTGACAAACCTTAGGGCCAAAAAATATGCTCCGGTGTATGTTTTGCAAGGTGAAGAAACTTATTATATTGACCTGATAGCCAGTTATATAGAAGCCCATGCATTAAGCGAAAGTGAAAAGGGATTTAATCAAGTGATTTTGTACGGAAAGGACTCGCCTGCGAACGTAATATTGACAAATGCGAAGCGGTTCCCAATGATGGCCGAAAAGCAAGTGGTGATTGTGCGGGAAGCGCAGGATATACCTGACCTTCAAAAAGAAGGTGGGTCTAAGTTGCTATTGGATTACTTCAGTCGACCGGTGCCTTCTACCATTTTGGTTCTGTGCCACAAGCACAAAACATTGGACAAACGCAAAGAACTTGGCAAAAAAGTAGATCAATTAACTACCTCTGCAACTTTTAAGAAGCCGTATGAAAATCAGCTTGGCGATTTCATTGCGGCCTATGTGAAGGAACGCGGGTTTATGATAGAAGATAGTGCAGTAAGGGTACTAGCAGAATATGTGGGCAACGATTTGAACAGACTGGCTAATGAAATTGATAAGGTTTTGATTGGTGCAGACCAAAGCAAAGTGATTTCCGCGGCCGAAGTGATGAACAAGGTTGGAATCAGCCGTGAATACAACATCTTCGAGTTGCAAAAAGCGTTGATCCTGAAGGACGGATTGCAACTCGCCAAAATCTTAAATTACTTTGAAGGCAATGTGAAAAAGAATCCCGCCATTCCGTTGGTTGCCTTTTTGTTTTCATTCTTCAGTAAGTTGTTGATCGCATTTTCAACCACCGACCGAAGCGAGAGGGGTTTGGTGGCGGCACTAAAGATTAGCCCCTATGGGGTAAAAGACTACAACAGCGCCCTGCAGCGATTCAACTTGGATCAAGTGCTGAGAAATATTTCTCTTTTGAAACAAGCTGACTTAAAATTGAAGGGAGTCAATGTAGGAAGTGAAGATGAAAGTCAGATATTAAAGGAGCTGCTTTTTAAATTGATCTACTGATAGTTATGGTTGTATTGCTAAACTAAAGTTGTGTTAGAACTTTTATCTACGCACACACTTGTTATCCCAAAAACTAGTGAGTATCGTCAAGTTATTGTTAACTTTGAAACCGTGTAATGGTATTATTTTTTGCACGCAATGATATTTTTTGAACGAGGTACTACAATAACATTCTTTTTTTGCTGTTCTGTGGAAAAGCTTTTCATGAGGATAGCATTGGTCTATTTTTTGTCTGTTTGGTTTTCGGGTACGATTCAAGGACAAGATCTATTTTCTCAACAAAAACAGGAGCGGGTATATAAGTCAGCAATCGATTTGCTCGGGAAGAACCAGTTTGGTGCCGCACGAGAAAGCTTTACAGAGTTTATTTCATTAACTGAAGGAAAGACCCTACGTGCCATAGAAGCAGAATACTTCCTGGCCTATTGTGCGCTCAATCTATTTCATCTGGATGCCGAGAAACTCTTTTCGGAGTTTATTGCACGATATCCCGATCATCCAAAAGCTGTGTTTGCAAATTTTGATTTGGCCAACTTCTTCTACCGTGAAAAAAATTACCAAAAAGCTGCTGGTTATTATTCTAAACTGGATTATGCAACGCTCACCAAAGACCAGCAAAATGTGTCGCACTTCCGATCTGGATATAGCCTATTTAATCAAAAAATGTTGAAGGATGCGTTGAGTCAATTCAATCAAATTAAATCTCAGGGCGGTCAATATGGGCCAGCCGCTAGCTATTATGCTGGTTTTATAGAATACAGTCAGCGCGATTTCGAAAACGCACAAATCGATTTAAAAAGAGCAGAACAAAATGAAAGTTATGCGAAGATTGTTCCCTACCTGCTGGCGAATGTTTATTACAAGCAAAAAAAATACGATGAGTTATTGAGTTATTCCACTCAAGTGACCGCAAGGGAAGGTTCGAATAATGCCGAGGAGATATCACTGCTAGCGGCAGAAGCACTTTATCAGAAGGGTGATAACCGGGCTGCGTTGTCTGCCTACTCGGCCTACTTAAAGGACAAAGCAGAAGTAGCAGACAAGGGAGTTTTGCTAAGAGCGGGTTATTCTGCATTCTTGATCGGAAAAGAGGAAGAGGCATTCAAGTACCTGAAGTTATCATTCAGCGATGGAGACTCAATTGGATTTTATTCCGCCTATTACCTAGGCTCGCTGTATCTAAAGAAAGGGCAGAAAGAAAAAGCACTAACCTCTTTTGGCATTGCCCGCATGTTTCTGCCCGATCAAAAATTGGTAGAGGAATCGTCTTTTCAATTTGCAAAAATCTCTTATGATCTTGGGTTACCCGATCAGTCTATATTGGAATTTGAAAAGTTGCTGAAACGATTTCCGCAAAGTGAACATGCAATTGAAGTGAAAGAACTATTGGCGCAAGCGTACGTAAATGCAAACAACTACAACAAAGCCATCGAATATATCGAATCATTACCGAAAAGGGGCGTGGCCCTTGATCGAGCGTATCAGAAAGCAACTTTACTTAAGGGACTTGATCTATTTAACAAAGAAGACTACAAACAGGCCATTCAATTTTTTACTAAGTCCACTAGCTATCCGATTGATCAGGATTACTTTGCGGAAGCATGTTTTTGGAATGGAGAAGCAACTTCTATTTTGAAACAGTATGAGTCAGCCATCCAGCATTATCAAAAAGTAATTAGGTTATCGGGCTACGCAAATAGTGAAATTATTTCAAAGACAAGATATGGCTTAGGCTATGCCCATTTCAACAGTCAACAATATGAGCAAGCCCTTTTTAACTTCAAGGAATTTGTTACCAAGTCGGCTAGAGATCAGCCAAATTTATCGGATGGCGTACTACGATTGGCAGATTGCCAGTATGTTTCTAAGGATTACACTGGCGCTTTAGTAAGTTATCGAAAAGCTATAAATTTTCAAACAGCAGATGTTGATTATGCGCACCTTCAAATAGGAGTGATCTTAGGTATTCAACGGAAATATGCTGAGTCCGCAAATGAATTTGACTTAGTAGTTAAGAATTATCCGCAATCTAGGTTTATCGATGAAGTACTCTACCAAAGGGCGCAGCTGGATTTCGAGCAGGGAAACTATGCTACTGCTTTAGCTGGCTATTCAAGATTATTGTCATCTTTTCCCGCTTCTCGTTTTGCTCCCTATGCCTTTATGAGAAGAGCTGCCTGTTACTACAATCAAAAGGATTTCAAAAAGACAGCGGATGACTACATTACCGTATTGACAAAATATCCCAGTCATCCAGCAAGCAAAGATGCGTTGTTGCCTCTTCAAGAATCATTGAACTTGGCGGGAAAATCGGCCGAATTTGACAAGTATCTTGCCGGATACAAATCATCAAATCCAGACGGACAAGGAATTGAATTGGTAGAATTTGAAGCGGCTAAGAATCTGTATTTTAATCAGGATTATGCCAGAGCCATTGAGCGATTGACCGCTTATATTACACATTACAAAGAAAGTATACGAGTACCCGAGGCAACCTACTATCTAGCAGAGGCCGCTTACCGCACAAAAGATTTGCAAAAAGCGCTGGATATATATTATCTGCTCAGTAAAGACAAAGTATTACCGTTTGCAAACAAAGTGGTTGGCCGCATTGCAGAGTTGGAGTTCAGGAGTGGAAAATTTGATAAAGCAATCCCTCAATTTCTGCAACTTTCAAGACTGGCTGGAAACAAGAAGGAGCAGTTTGTCGCGTGGAATGGATTAATGGAATCATATTTTTTATTGGCGCAATATGATTCTTCAAAAGTGTTTGCTGAGAATATTTTACGGGGTGGAAGTGCTAGTGCAGGCGCTACCAACAAAGCTTCTTTATATCTAGGTAAAATTGCAAAAGAGAAAGGCGATTTCGAAACGGCCAAAGATGAATTCTTGAGTACCCTTAATTCGGCTCAAGATGAATATGGTGCCGAAGCAAAATATCTTTTGGGTGAAGTGTTCTATTTGTCGAAGGACTACAATCAGTGTTATCTCACCCTGATAAGTATGAATTCTATGTTCTCATCTTACACCGAATGGGTAGGCAAATCTTATCTATTGTTGTCCGATAATTTTTTGGCTATGGGCGATTTGTTTAACGCAAAGGCTGTGTTGAAATCACTGGTAGACAATTTCCCGTTGGAGAGTGTCAAAACGATTGCGCGCGATCGACTCGCTAAATTAGACCAGGCCGACCTGAAGAAATTAGAAAAGGCTAAAGCAGATACAACGGAAAATGACAATTAGATCAGCATTAGATAAGCGGAATTTACATTACAAACTTGGTGGCAAGGGCAAGCTGCTATTCGCTGTATTCCTTTCTGTAATCCTAATTAACGTAAGTGCGCAAGATCAGGGAGAGATCGAAAAAGTGGAGATTGAAATTATAAAAAGCAAGCAGATTACGTTGCCAAAAGCTGATCGTAATTTCGAAAAAGTTTCTCCCCGGCCTGCCGAACCAATTAAGCCTGAGATAATGTACGAGTTTGCAACGGTGCCGTTTCGATCCCCAGAATATAATCCTGCCATTCGGCCATTAAAACTAAAGGCAGAGCAAATCAATAAAATCTACAGCAACTACCTCAGCGGGGGTTACGGAAATTATGCTTCGCCCTATCTGGAGGGATACATTACCAACAAACGCAACCGAAATAAATTCTTCGGGGCAAAGTTATTCCATCAGAGTTATGGCAGTGGCCCAGTTGATGCGGGAAACTCTGCCAGTAGCTCAACCCAGTTGAAGGTTTTTGCGCGCGGCTTTGGTCAAACCATGTCGGGAGGTGGCTTTGTCTCTTTTGAAAATTGGAGCAACAAATTCTATGGGCAACTTCCAGGTGTTTTCAAAGGAGATGCATCCGCCCAATCATATTCTACTTTTAGCGCGGGCGCAGATGTGGGGAGTAAATCATCTTCAAATTTTAACTACCGACTTACTACAGGTATTTCTCACCTAAAAGATAATTTCAGTTCCAGTGAGAATGAACTGACCGTCAATTTTGCTTCCGGCTATCAGTTTGAAAGGAATCGGAAGTTTGTTCTCACTATGGATTATAGTTTAATGGCACGAACGTTCGAGCCCCAACAAGCTCGATCAAGGCATCTTTTCAAAACACAAGCTGCTTACCAGTTTTCGCCTGTTGAGAACTTGAAATTATCCGTTGGGGTGAACACCGCCTTTCAAAACGACACATTGGGTATCGTAAAATCGGTAAATATTTATCCGAATATACAGGCCAATTATGAATTGAGGTCGGGCATACAGGCTTACGCATCGCTAACTGGTGATATGGATAAAGTTTCATTACAAAAGTTTGCGCACGAAAATAGTTGGATTGATCAAAACGTACTTCTCAACCATACCAACCGTACCATCGAGTTTTCGGGTGGTTTCAAGATCAACATGCTTCGTAAAATTGCCTTCAATGGGGGAGTATCCACGGCAAATTTTAAGAACCTATACTTTTATCAAAACTTGCCTGCTCAGGGTGAACGTTTTGCGGTCGTCTACGATCAGGGGAACACGCAGCGTTTTAATTTGTTTGGAGAGTTTAGTATGTCTGGTTCCGACAATGTAAAGGCACTGTTGAGAGGCGATTATTTTGGGTACTCTACTGATAAAGTTTCGGAAGCGTGGCATCGGCCAACATATCGTGTCAGCTTCATTTCCTCTTACAATATTTACAATAAAATTTTGCTGGACGTAGATTTTATACTACAAGGGGGCATGAAGGCATTATCGATTGAACCACCTTTCTCATCAGGTGTATTCAAAACAATCACAATCAATCCAGCCGCGGATTTAAATGTTAAAGCGAGCTACGTTGTGTCACCACAATTTTCATTTTTTGTGAAGGCAAACAATATTTTAGATAATCAGTACCAAGTGTACCTATATTATCCGGTGCGTGGTTTTCAGGCGTTGGCTGGGCTTACTTGGAGCTTTTAAGTGGCATATTTGTAATAAATTGCGTTATTTGTAATGTATTTTAAAGTTAAAACTCAAACCTATGTCAAATAGCAATGGAGACGAGGAAAATAAAAATCTCAACGAAAGCGAAGATGATTTTGGTTTACCCGATTTGGACTATAAGCCTTTGGACAAACTAGAAGAAGCATCTGAAAGGGATACGCAACAAGATTCTCCTTTGATGGAGGAATTCTCTGCCGAAGAAACTGTTGAAGAATCACCACGGCAAGTGTCCAATAACTATACTTCAGAAGATGAGCCTAAGTCAAAGGCTCCAGTGTTCATAGCATTGATTATCGGCTTGGTAGTCTTTGCTGCCGGATTCATGGTATGGAAGTACGTAATCGTACCAGGTAATCTGAAAACTAAGCAAGAGCAAGAGGCAAAAGAAAAAGCTAAGAAAGCCCAACAAGAAGCTGCACGGTTAGCTCAATTAAAAGAGGAAGAAGAGCGCCAGCGATTAGCGGCTGTGGCAGTTGAAAACGCGAAGCCAAAAGAAGGCACAATTGACGTACTATCCAGTCCGACCAAACGTTTCTATGTAGTTATATCAAGTGCGGTGGATGCAGACCTGACGATGGATTACGCAAAGAAGCTGAGCGCGAAAGGCGTAAGTTCTAAACTTATTCCTCCGTTTGGCAAATGGAAGTTCAATCGGCTTGCCATTGGAGATTATGACTCGTTTGATGCAGCGCAGTCTCAAGCAGATTCTATAAAAGCGGATTATGGTGATGCCGTTTGGGTCATTCGGTATTGATATTTTTTGACTCGAGCGAGAAATTATAGCAATAAATTTTGGCGACAATTTCGGGCTCAATTTTTTTTAACTTTTTACCTATGATGTTTGCACAAATTGTTACTCAGCCAGCAGTTCCCGATCAAACTATAACCATTTGGGAATTAACGCTAGCGGGTGGGCCATTGATGATACCAATTGCACTCTCTTTATTTTTTGCGATTTATATTTTTATTGAAAGAATCCGAACGATTAATAAAGCAAACGAAAGTCCGGACGCTTTCATTGCGAAAATCAAGGAATTGGTATTGAAAGGAGATATTGCGGGAGCTAAGATGCTCTGCAACCAACACGACACTCCGGTTGCCCGAATGATTGAAAAAGGCGTTGCGCGAATTGGAAGCCCACTAAAAAACATTGAGGCATCCATCGAGAATGTAGG
The DNA here is from genome assembly GCA_038250265.1 of Cytophagales bacterium. Classification (GTDB taxonomy): domain Bacteria; phylum Bacteroidota; class Bacteroidia; order Cytophagales; family Cyclobacteriaceae; genus ELB16-189. The sequence continues at coordinate 17,071 of JBBSCN010000006.1, forward strand.
AAAGATTGAACTCTTCAAATTGGAAAAAAATCTTTCCGTTCTAGCTACCGCGGCAGGGGCAGCACCGATGATGGGATTCTTAGGCACAGTTATCGGCATGGTGCAGGCGTTCATTTCCATTGCGCAAGAGGAAGGATCGGTAAGCCCTAAGTTATTGGCCGATGGTATTTATACTGCCATGATCACCACTGTTGCAGGATTAATCGTTGGGATCATCGCTTATCTGGGATATAATTTTTTGGTGACCCGAGTATCCAAGGTTGTAAATAAGATGGAATACTCAGCAATTGAATTTATTGATTTATTGCAAGAACCTCGGTAAGTATGAATTTGCAAAGCAGAAATAAAATAGACGCAGCTTTCAGTATGTCCTCCATGACCGACCTGATTTTTTTGCTGTTGATTTTTTTTATGCTTACCTCGTCATTTGTGACTCCTTCTGGTCTCCCCGTTAACTTACCTTCCAGTAAAGCAAGCACCATTGAAGTTCAAAAGGTTTCTATCACCGTCACTAAAGATTTACAGTTTTTTGTGAATGAGAAAAAGGTTACGAAATCAACGTTGGAAGGAGAATTGACAAAGCAATTGGGTGGAACGAAGGGTGTAGTCGTTTTGCACATTGATGAAAGTGTGCCCACACGAGAGATGGTTTTTGTAGCAGGAATTGCTACTGCATTAGAAGCTAAGGTGTCCATTGCCACAAAACCAAAATAAAATGTTAAGAGAGCAAGAACGGGAAAAGAAGAATAAGCAAGTAGCATTCTTTGCTTCGCTTGGAATTCACATCGGGCTGTTCTTGCTTTTTTTCTTTTTAGTTGCCTGGCGGGCGCCCAATCCGCCCTTACCTGAGTACGGAATTGAGCTCAATTTTGGATTGGACAACGAAGGAGGGGGTGACGTACAACCAACGGAGCAGCCCGGAACTCAAGAACCATCCCAAGAAGAAACAAAGCCTGTTGAGTCAACGATAGCAGAAGAATCGAAAGAGTCGGAACAGACCGATGTTCCGGTGATTTCAAAAATAGAAAGCCCTGTGGTGGTGAAAGAAGAAAAGAAAGAACAACCAGTACTTAAGCCGAAAGAAAAAAATGAAAAGCCCAAGGCAGAGGTAGAAGAAAAGGAATCGAAGGAGGCATCGACTACAGCTGCTTCTGAAACCAAAAAGGGTAAGGACGTTGCCAGTCAGGGAGATGATCAAGGAAAGACAGGTGACAAAGGAAGCCCGCAAGGAAAGCCCGATGCAAAAGCACTATATGGTACGCCCGGTGGCGGAGGTGGGGGTGATGGAATTTCACTCTCTATGTCTGGTTGGGAATGGGCCGATAAGCCGAAAATCCCCGAGCTGCCCGATAACGAAGATGGAAAAATTGTATTTGAAATAGAATGTGATGAAACGGGGGAGATCGTTCAGATCAAAACACTACAGCGCGGACTAAGCCCAAGGGCGGAACAGCTTCTCAAAGATGAGATTCGGAAAAATTCATTGATTCGAACCTCTGCGGGAAAGGCTCCCGAGCGCTCTAAGGGAACAATCGTTTTTGTGTTGAAAACGAAGTAACAGGTTAGTCAATCTTGTATAACCCTTCTGCTATTTTTTCAGGTATGCTTTTAGGCATAAAATACGTCAACTGAACAGAAATCCAGTTGACAAAACCGGGCAATATTTCTGGCTTCCCCTTGAACATTCCCTCCATTGCAATTTTCGCTACTGCCTCAGGTTTCATGCTAAATTTCTCTGCGCGTTCTTTCATGACACCCATACCTGCACGGTCGATAAAATTGGTCGAGGTTGCGCCCGGGCTTAAACAAGTAACCGAAATCCCCGTGTTCTTCAATTCAAGTCGTAAACCCCTCGTAAATAAAACCACAAATGCTTTGGTGGCGGCATACGTTGCAAGCGTAGGCACGGCTTGATATGACGCAGTGCTGGCAACATTCAAAATGTATGAGTTCTTATGTTTTTTTAGTTCAGGTATCATGGCGTGGCAAAGATGGGCCAACGTGGTCATATTCAACTGCATCATGTTTTGCAGGTCTTTCCATTCTACCGCTTCAAAATTGCCCCAAAGGCCATAGCCTGCGTTGTTGATTAGGATATTGACTTCAAAGGATCGGGAATGTAACCAAGCGATGAGGGTGGGAATCGAGGTGGATTCACTTAAGTCGAGACTTAGGTATTCAGCCTTAACTCCGTACTTTTCTGAAATTTCTCTACTTACTCTTTCTAATTTGTCGGTCGATCGGGCAACTAAAATCAAATCGATTTTTCGGGCAGCCAATTCGTGCGCCAAGCAAAGGCCAATTCCTCCACTTGCACCTGTAAGCAATGCGTATGGCATAATTACTTATTTGTCAAAGAGGCAAGACGCTGGTAGAATAACGGCTTGCTTTTCTCCGTCCTCGGTTGAAATTTCCCAGTAATAATTGGTATGTACATTACTCTCCTTCTACTCTTCTCACCGATAAAGGGAGACCGCGCCACGCGATGCCACAATCTTCCATCGTGTACCGTTAGGTCTCCCGGCTCAACATTCAAGCCGATTTCATTTTTATCCGGTTTGTGGCTCAAGAAATAAAACTTTTTAAATAGAAGTGTACGCAGACCTTGATTATGTGTTCCAGGAATCAGTCTCAATCCACCGTTATCAGTAGTTGAAGTGTCCATGTGAATACCCACGTTTAACATCGGTAATATTTTTTGGCCGTAAAAAACATCACGCAACGCATCTGTGTGCCATCCCAACTGGCTGTAATTACTCTCTTCGGTATTTATATAGTGATTGAACACCAAACCGTCTTTTTCAGATTCCCCAATCCGGCAATCAGCTGTGCCTATAAAATCAAAAAGTGATTTAAGGCGATTGTCTTTTAGTAAATCAGCAAAGAGACTACTATGTTGGCTTAGAAAAGCGAAGCGCTGTACTATTTTCTTTCCATTTATATCGGTACCGTATTTTATTGGAACACCGTTGATCATTTTGAAGCCTTGGCTTACCCATTCATCTTCAATTTTTTGTGTTTCCTTTAAAAGACCTTGGACGGTCTCCTTTGAAATAAAATTCTTGAAGTGGATAAAACCGTTTGATTCAAAAAAGTCTTTTTGTTCTTTTGTCAAGTGCTCACCCAAGGTAAATTCTGGATAAAGGTTACTTTTATTTAACGTGTGCTTGCCATTCTCAGCAGCGCCATTCAACTCCATAGCTTGTCTATTAACTTTAACAGGAAATAACCCCAAAGGTACATTATTTTAACTTAATCGATAAACGTAGAATAGGGTTTGCGGTTCGAAAAATAATGGTTTTTAATCATTCAGGAGCGTACTTCACTCTTTTTAAATACTGTTTTTGAGTTTAACCAATTGACCCAGTTGAATACCAACCAAGCGACCACAGGGGCACCCAAAACGTCAATTGTGTAATGAACCCGTTGCCAAATTAGCAATAATCCTATTAAAATGGTAGACAATAGAAAAAGCTTTTTCAAAGGCGCTCTTTTTTCAAGTAGAAATATTAGGAATAGCGTTGAAGTATGCCCCGAAAAGAAAAGATCCTTATTGAAAGTCGCGTTGCCGCCATATGCCATTTCGGCAAGGAAAGGATCTACGAGAGGAATTATTCCTTCTGGTGGCTCTAATGTAAAGAGATAGATCGAAACCATCCGCGCAAAACTGACAACAACATAGCACTGGATGCTTGTTAAAATCACCAAGGGTTTTTGAAAGTTGAATGCTAAAAAGATGATTGGCGTTCCCATGGTGAGTATAAAGATTGGTAGCGACCAATCTCTCGGAGTCAGCAAGTTAAATAGCCAATCATTAATTTGTACTCCTTGTTTAGGATGGATTACGGTATTTAAGAAGATGGGCAAAAAAAGAATAAAGGTGAGCAATCCGACCACCCAGCCTACTAGGTATCTTTTAAATGTTTTATCTTCGAGAGCTTCTTTCCAGGTCAGCGGCATCGGTTATTCTTTTACCTCGATCAGAAAGTGATTTCTTTTGCCTTTTTGGGCGAGAAGGAATTTCCCGTGTAGTAATGCAAAGTCAGGACGTTGATTGGGGTCTGCTAATTTGATCTTATTGATACTAACTCCACCGCCTTGTATCATTTTTCGAGCTTCGCCTTTGGAGGGGAAAATGAGTCCCTGTGTTTTTTCTGAAAGAAGATCAGTTACATTAGCACAGTTGCGCCACTCAGCAATACTAATAGTTGCTTGTGGCACACCCTCGAGCACAGATAGAAGCGTTTCTTCGTCAAGGCTTTCAAGGTCTTCGGTGACCGAATTTCCGAATAGTATGTTGGATGCCTTTACGGCCGATTCGTAGGCTTTCAAGCAGTGCACTCGAATGGTAATGTCTCGTGCCAATTCTTGCTGCAACTTTCGTTGATGACGTTCTGGCAAGTGATCGGCAATAAGCTTATCAATTTCGGTTTTGCTCTTTTGAGTGAAAATCTTAATGAAGATGGCCGCATCTTCGTCTGAGGCATTCAACCAATATTGGTAAAATTGATAAGGCGAAGTTCTAGCTGCATCCAGCCAAACGTTGCCCTGTTCGGTTTTACCAAACTTTGTTCCATCTGCTTTCTTGATGAGGGGTGTGGTGAGCGCAAACGCTTCGCCTCCTTCTTTTCTTCGGACGAGTTCAGTCCCAGTAACGATATTTCCCCACTGATCCGACCCGCCCATCTGCAATTTGCAATTCTTGTTTTTGTACAACCAATAGAAGTCGTAACCCTGAACGAGTTGGTAACTAAACTCAGTAAACGACAGGCCGGATTCCAACCTCTTTTGCACAGAATCCTTTGCCAGCATGTAATTGACGGTGATGTGCTTTCCTACATCACGAATAAAATCGAGAAACCGAATGCCTTTGAACCAATCGTAATTGTTGACAAGTTCCGCGCAGTTATTCCCTTCTTTGAAATCGAGGAATTTTTCCAATTGGCTTTTTACGCAAGCAACATTATGATTTAGTTGTTCTTCGCTTAACAGATTTCGTTCAGCCGATTTGCCGGAAGGGTCGCCCACCATGCCCGTTGCACCACCTACCAAAACAACTGGTTTGTGACCGGCCTCTTGAAAGTGGACCAGCGTCATAATCTGAACAAGATTTCCTATGTGAAGCGAATCGGCAGTAGGGTCAAAGCCGATGTAACCTGCCGTCATTTCCTTCATCAACTGCTCCTCGGTGCCGGGCATGATGTCGTGAACCATCCCGCGCCAGCGAAGCTCTTCCACAAAGTTCTTTTTCATTGTAAAATTTGAGCCGCAAATATAAGTGCTAATACCAACTTCAACACATCTGATTTTGGCACATTTATCTACTTTATGTAAGTGATCATAAACAATTAATTAACAGGTGATTATATCATTTTATATAAAGTAAAATTTTGACTTTACAATTTGTCTCATTTTGTATTGTTTTGGGTTTAAACTCAATTGATTATGCAACAGCCCGAATCGCTCACTCTCGTAGCCGAATTTCATACGACTTTCAAACACCCCATTCTTGACAGCCCGACCATACCTAGCGAGAACAGGAGTAAATTGAGAGTCGCTTTACTGGCGGAGGAATTAAAGGAGTTGGAGGTTGCCATCCTAAACAAAGATATCGTGGAGGTAGCCGATGCTTTTTGTGATTTACAATATGTACTCTCCGGGGCAATCCTTGAATTTGGTCTTGGTAATAAGTTTAAAGATCTTTTTGAGGAAGTACAACGCTCAAATATGAGCAAGGCCTGTGCAACGGAGGGTGAAGCCAAGCAAACGGTGGATTACTACAAACAAAAAGATGGTACGGAATGCTATTTTAAAGAAGAGGGCGGGAAATGGCTAGTGTACCGAACCAGCGACAATAAGACCATCAAGTCGATCAACTACTCGCCCGCTAGTCTTGAAAAATTCTTGAGGGATTAGACGTAGAATTCCAATTGAAAAATCATTTCTTGGCCTCTTTGCTGTAAAGGATTGACGGCTAAGATGGCCAAATCGTTAAATGCCCGGATGAACTCTGATCGGCTGATCCTTATCTTGCTTACGCCCGGCTTGGTCTTGTGATATTGCATCCTACCCGATTTATTAGAGGTGGCACTATACATATAGTTATAGCGTATGGGAATAGGAGAGGGGATGTACTTCATACTTTATTTACGAGTAGCTCCTTACAAATTCGACATGAACCATGCTGTTTTGCACAGTGGTGTATTGGGATAAAAGCACATAAGCCCACTCAGGAACGTAACTGAATTGGTTTTCATACTCCTCAATTTTTGAGCATAACTCTTTGATGTAGAATCTTATCTGACTTCCATTTCTACAATTACTTGGCTTCTCAAAATTTTTGGAGGTGAAGTCTCTGAAGGCACATTCCAATTTTTTCTTCTCGAATTCGTTCATATAATTGTGTATTATTACACAATTATACATCAATTTTATATGTTAAAGCAAATAATACTGTGAAATATTGCACAATTTTTTTGAAAGCCTCTTTTCGGGACTGCTGAGCTGTCTTTAAATGATGATTGTCCGGGGGTAAAGTGGATAGGCGCTAGCCTATTTGCATTAATCTAGGATTGGCCTGAGCAAAATATCTCTATCTTTAAAAAAATATTGTCTTACAATTTATGAATGTAGATACTAGTGAATTTTTGAGCACATGGTACACGGTCGTATTTATGGGCGCCATTGTTTTGGTTGCGCTGGCCATCATTGTTTACCTTCTGTACAAGATGCGAGTGACGGCAATTACCGATCCGAAATTGAAACACGACTTTATCAATCGAAATGAGATCAAATGGTATAAGTGGTCTTATTTTTTGGTTGGCGCAGTTATCGCCTTCTTGATTAACTTGTATGGTGAAGAAAAATATCCGCAAATGGGAACGTGGTTTTTGGTGCGCTTGTTTGTTTCCTTCTGCGGAGGAACCCTGTTTGCGTACGTTTCTTCTCTAGTGCTGGATTATTATTATCCATCAGTCTTAAATGTAAAGTTGCGAAAACTGCGGTTTACACCACGCGTCAACCCAAAGACCGGCAATAAAATGCGACTTTTGAGCGAGGAAGAGGAGGATGTTCATTTAGACGAAGGGATGCAGGCTGAGGAGAATATCTTTTCGATTGATTACGATGTTTGGATTGATGAAAAAACTACAGATGTTAAAATAGAGAAGTACAATGGGCATTTGATTGCACTACAATGCAACAACTGTGGATTTTATACCATGAAGGTGCAGCGAGAAGAAATAATTGAACGGAATGAGGACGGCTCACCCAAAGAATTATTGAAGCATTATCAATGTGGTTATTGCAAGAATATTAGGGCTACCCAGTTTAGTATCTCCAAGAAAGAGGCGGACGATTACAGATCACAAAAGCCAAAAACGAAAGGAAACACTAAGAACATAGAACTTGTCAAAATCGACCTTCACTCGAACCTTGGGACAAAAAAATCGTTTGAGTTTAAGTCTGTGGAGGAAACCAAGAAATTTTTGGACGAATTTGATTTCGATAAATTGGCATAGTCTGTGTATAGGGCGTACTATCAATTTCTAATAATACTAAGTCAATCCTAATGAAGCGTTTTTTTGCAATAGCACTTTCTTCGATAGTTTTTTTCAGCGCTTATGCATCTCGGGTTGATACCCTAGATTTAGCAGCGAAGCCAGTTTATGGAAAAGAAGCTAAGATCATCTCCTATATATTAGATAATAACCATTACCGCAGGATTACGCTGGGGGACTCCTTATCGTCCGCTATCTTGGATCGGTTTATTGAGGAATTGGATAACAGCAAAATTTACTTTTTGGAGAGTGATATAAAATCATTTGAAAAGTATAGAACAATCATAGATGATTTAACTAGAAGTGAAAATGTAGACCCCGCTTTCGAAATCTATAACGTTTTCAAAAAAAGGTACAAAGAACGGACTGCATTAGTATTAAGTGGGCTGGTCTCAAAAGATTACGACTACTCTTTGCAGGAATTCTATGATACAAACAGAGACAAATTGCCTTGGGCAAAGTCGATATCAGAGTTAGACGAAATTTGGCGAAAGATTATAAAAAGTCAGGCATTGAGCCTAAAGTTGGCTGGCAAAAAGCTAGAGGAGATTAAGGATACCCTAAAGAAACGTTACGAAAGGTCAGCTAAATCTGTTTCCCAGTTTAATTCCGAGGATATCTTCAGTTTGTACATGAATTCGATAACGGAAGCCTACGATCCACACACTAACTATATGTCGCCCAAGGCCTCGGACCTGTTTAAGCAAAGTATGAGTTTATCCCTTGAGGGGATAGGTGCTCAGCTACAGACTGAAAATGATATGACCAAAATAGCCAAGATAATACCTGGTGGTCCCGCTAATAAATCGGGTCAGCTTTTAGCCAACGATTTTATAACCGGTGTGGCTCAAGGAAAGGATGGCGAAATGGTGGATGTAATTGGTTGGCGAATCGATGACGTTGTCAAACTCATCAAAGGCCCAAAAGGTACTACCGTTCGGCTTACTGTACTTTCCAGTAAAGGAGGGATAGCTGGAGCAACCAAAGAGATTTCAATTGTTCGAGAAAAGGTAAAATTAGAAGACCAAGCTGCTAAAAAGCAAATTATCAATTATCAATTAGAGAATAAGGAGATGAAGATGGGCGTCATTACGCTACCGAGTTTCTATATGGACTATGACGCCTTTCAAAAGGGTGACAGGGATTTTAGGAGCACTACCCGCGATGTTCGAAGGTTGATTGGCGAGTTAAAAGCAGAAGGGGTTGATGGTCTGGTGATGGATCTTCGCAACAATGGGGGTGGATCGTTGCAGGAAGCAGTCGATCTAACTGGACTTTTTATTAAGGAGGGACCTGTAGTTCAGGTCAAGAACTCGGCCAACAAGGTGGATATATTGCCCGATGACGATAAAGAAGTACTTTATAATGGACCTTTGGTGGTTTTGACCAACCGCTTCAGCGCCTCGGCTTCTGAAATATTCGCGGGTGCCATTCAAGATTATCAGCGGGGTGTGATTGTTGGAGAATCAACGTACGGGAAAGGAACTGTTCAGTCGGTGTTGGATTTAAGGAGGTTTTTGAATGAGAAGGAACCTGTGGGTGAGTTGAAGCTTACTTTTCAAAAATTCTATCGTGTCACGGGTAGTAGCACTCAGCACAAAGGCGTGGTGCCTGATGTTTTATTACCAACGGCACTAGACGCTGCCCGATTTGGAGAGAGTGCCAGTCCGAGTGCATTGCCTTGGGATGTGATTAGACCCGCTGCTTTTCAACGGACAATTGATGTGAATGAAAAGACGATTGCTAAGCTTAATAGATCCTACCAAGACAGGGTAAAATTTGACGACAATCTTAAGAAGTACATTAGGGAAACTGAAGAACTAAAACAAAATCTCAACCAAACCCGAATCTCACTCAATGAGGCTACTCGAAAGAAGGAGATCGAGGAGATTGAAAAGAAAAAGGCATTGGAAAAGCTTGCTATAAAATTACCCGCTGCAAAAGAGGGATTGCCTGTTACTGACTTCAAGAAGCTGCAGGACGAGTACCTACGGGAAGGCCTGCTCATTCTTTCTGAGCTGTTGACTAAACGAGTGGGTTAACACCACTACTTCGTAACAGGCACCGGGGTTAATGTATAACCTTTGGATTTCAATAATTCCAAAAGGCCTTGACTGCCTTCAAAGTGAGAAACTCCGACAGAAATAAAAGAAGAATTTTCCTTCATCATTTTTTCTAACTTGGGCAACCACTCTTTATTTCTTTTATAATAGAATTCTTCTACGAAAATAGGATTGTTCTCAACCGGATGGAGTGTAAACTCAAAAATTTCTTCTAGTGACCCTTGCGGATAGCTGGCCATCATTTTCTTGAATTCCGCTTTTTGAGTTTCAAAATTATCGATGCTGTGAAGGAGCGCCTTTACTTGATTATAGATAGGGTAGGAGTTGATCGCTTGCGCTTCGCGATCAATTGATTCCAAGCTATAGGCTGTTAACTTATTTTTTTTGGCGAAACCTAATAGCTCTAGATCATAGAACTTTAATTTTTCGCCCAAGCTAAGTCGAGTCATCATGATGGAAAGAGCCAATGGTTTTATCTTGGCATATTTGGACTCAAAGGATTGCTTATTCATGCCGAATTCTTTCGCAAAAAAATCAGTTACTTTCTTGTACTCCTCCACCGAAAGAACGGTAGCCAGTGATTGGCCCTTAGGAAAATGCAAGGCCACATTCAGTTCATGTTGTGCGTGATGATTTACCTGATCTTCGAGCGCAAATAGTTTACAAGTTTTTAATCGCTCAGCTACCTCCTTTGGAATATGAAACTCCTTTTCACCGATGAACTTGAGGTTGCCAAAAAGATAGGAAGTGGTAGTAAGGCCATTTCCGTTAACTTCCCAGAGCACAGAGCTTTGGCCATAGCCAGACACCACTAGTACAATCATCAAAAGGAGGGAAGCAATCTTTTTCATTCGAACGGGTTTTTATGAAGGACACAAATAAAGAACAATTGATATAAAAATGAAAACGAAAGTTTTATCCTTGAATTGACTGTAAACCGAAGAGATTCAGTGCCAGCGAGTGAGGCTAAATTTATTCGCTGTGGCTTTAAGTAGCCATTTTTTAACCATAATTTGCGGATGATAAATTTGCGACTACTCAATGAGTGAAGAGTTACTAAAGGCGGTTATCCAGTTTTTTGCAATTGTTTCCAAGGAGCGAATTACGGAAGATGAGCGCGCGATTATTAAGGAGTTTCTCTCGCTACATCTAAATCAAGACGGCACGCGCTATTACTTGTCGTTGTTTGATGAATTCTGTAAAGACAATAAACGGGTCGCCAATAGTGGGCTGTCCAACGTGGATGATGCAACCCGAGAGTTTGTAGACGATTGGGCGCAGATCATGCAAATTTCCAAAAAGGTGAATCAGGCGCTCACCATGCAACAAAAAGCTGTGCTGGTCATCAAAATTATTGAATTGGTTTTTGCAGACGATAGTCTGTCCGAGCGTCAGAGTAACCTAATTTTTTATATTAGTGAGGCGCTAAAAATTCCATCAAAGGACTTTCGCGCGATGCGCTCCTTTGTGCTCGGCCACGAAATCGAAGAGCTAGCATCAAAAAACATCTTGATCATCGATGAAGGTTCTGATGAAGTTGATCATCCCGGTCCTCGGATCATGGCGCGGAATTTAACGGGCCTCATTGCAATTCTTCGTCTGCAGGACATTGAGACTTATTTTATCAAGTACCTGGGCATCACCCCGCTCACATTAAATAGCGTAGTACTCAAGAGCCGTAAAATGGATGTGTTCCCTACGGGCAGCACCATCCGCGGGTCGAAAATTGACCCTATTTACTACAGCGATGTAGTGGGCAAATTTCTGTTTGAAGAAAGTGATACCGAGATCAGCTTCGTAGCAGATCACCTTTTTTTCCATTTCAAAAGCGGCAGGGCTGGCTTGCAAAATATCAATATTGCAGAGACGGGTGGGAAACTGATTGGACTGATGGGAGCCAGTGGTTCAGGCAAGTCTACGTTGCTCAACGTGTTGAATGGAACCGAGAAGCCATCGAGCGGGCGGGTATTGATCAACGGGGTAGATATGCACTCTCATTCCAATAGGCTAGAGGGAGTTGTCGGGTTCATTCCTCAAGACGATTTACTCATTGAAGACCTGACTGTGTTTGAGAATCTCTATTACAGTGCCCGATTGTGTTTTGGACACTATACGCGTGAGCAAAGTGCCGAATTGGTTGAGCGGGTTTTGCTGAACTTAGGCCTTTCTGAAATTCGTAATTTAAAGGTAGGAACGCCACTTGACAAAACCATTAGCGGTGGTCAGCGAAAGCGTTTGAATATTGGACTTGAACTACTTCGAGAGCCCACTATTTTGTTTGTTGATGAACCGACTTCCGGCTTGTCTTCGCGTGATTCGGAAAATATCATGGACTTGTTGAAGGAATTGTCGCTGCGTGGAAAAATGATCTTCGTGGTAATCCATCAGCCCTCCTCTGATATTTTCAAGATGTTTGATACGCTGATCATTTTAGATGTAGGCGGTTTTCAAATCTACTATGGCAATCCAGCGGAATCTGTCAATTATTTTCAAGACATTATCAATGCCGCCAATAAAACACCGGGTGCTTGTCCGGAATGCGGTAATGTCAATCCAGAACAGGTATTCAATATTATTGAAACTAGGGTGGTAAATGAATACGGACGATTTACACACACCCGAAAAGTTTCGCCCGGACAATGGTATCAGTATTTCAAACAAAAAATTAAAATCCCCAAGATTGAAGAGGTGAGCGATCCACTTCCGGTGGCGCAAAAAATTCCTAACTGGTTCAAGCAATGGTGGATATTTACTGTTAGAGATGTGCTGGCAAAGACAGCTAACAGGCAGTATGTGACCATCAATCTGCTTCTTACTCCTGTGTTAGCTTTGTTTATCGGTTACTTTGTTAAATACTACGATGCCATTGGGGTTGACCAGCCGAGCTACACTTTCTTCCACAACGATAATATTCCGGTGTATTTTTTTATGAGCATTGTGGTGGCTCTATTTGTAGGACTTATCGTGAGTGCGGAGGAGATATTCCATGACCGCAAGATTCTGAAGCGCGAAAAATACCTACACCTCAGTAAAAGTGGCTATCTAATTTCAAAAGTGATGATATTGTTTGTACTGTCAGCCGTACAAACAATCTCTTTTACACTCGTGGGAAATTGGCTGTTGGAGATTCCTTTTAGTGAAATGCGCTATTGGCTGATCCTATTTTCGTGTGCGTGTTTTGCTAACATGCTCGGCCTGAATATATCATCGGCTTTCAATTCCGCAGTAACGATTTATATTCTTATCCCAATCCTAATTATTCCGCAGTTGCTGCTGAGTGGAGTGGTCATCAGCTTTGATAAGTTTAATCCGAAAGTGGGCTCACCAAACGGCATTCCCTTGGTGGGGGAGATGATGGCTTCACGCTGGGCGTTTGAAGCCTATATGGTCACACAGTTCAAGGATAATCCCTACGAAAAGCAGTTTTACGCCTTAGATCAAAAACGTGCAATTGCCGAATACAAAAGGCTTTACTATTTGCCTGCCTTGGAATCAAAACTCGCGTATATAATTAATCATCGGGGAGATTGGCGAAGTGTTGACCCAGCGAATCAGACCCGAAAGGCACTAGACCTTTTGCGGAATGAGATTACTAATGAACTAAAGACAATTGGCAAAGAAAAATTACCGGATGTTGATAAAATTGCCATTGGAAAATTTGATTCGGCTACCTATAAGAATACGCATCAATTTCTGGTAAAGCTGAAAGCGTACTATGGTATTCGAAACAGAAATGCAATGAACGAGAAGGAGTTGTTGATGCTTCAATTGACTGATTCGCCTGAGCGAAAAATTGCTTTTGAGCAATTGCAATTAAAATATCAAAATGAGGCCGTTAGCCGAACTGTTGAAAATGCCAATAGCGTTGTGCGCATTGCCGAGTGGAGGGGCGAGTTGGTTCAAAAGGTGTACCCTATTTACTTTTATGACCACCGACCATTGCATCGATTTGATTTTAGGGAAAATTTCTACGTTCCCGAAAAGTCGTTTTGGAATTCTAAATTTGATACATTGTATTTTAATATTGCCGTTATCTGGGCGATGGCGGTGTTGTTGTATGGCACCCTGTACTTTGAGCTTTTGAAAAAGGCAGTCGTGGGCTTTGAGATGAGAAGAAAGTACAAGACCAAGTGAGCGTAATTCCCTTATCAGTCTTATCTTTGTAAAAAAACACATCTATGAAAAAGAATACTTTCTATCTATTATGTTTCCTGTTCATTGGTCTTTGGGCATGTACTACCAAACCAGAAACCACTAGCACAACGGATGCCGATTCAGATGACTGGAAGGACATGGATTCCTTCCACATGATCATGGCCGAGGCTTTTCATCCCTACAAAGATTCGTCCAATCTAGCGCCAGTAAAAAAACTAGCTGAAGAAATGGCCGTTGAAGCAGATAAATGGTCAGTGGCTGCTTTGCCAGAAAAAGTTGATAACGAACAAGTGAAAGAGTCATTGCAAAAGTTGAAAACAGATACCCGTGCGTTGGCCGACCTTATCAAAAGTGGGGCAGATGACGCTGCCATTGGTTCCTCGCTCAATTCGCTTCATGATAGTTTTCATAGCATTATGGAGGCGTGGCACGGTGGCGGTAAAGAGGAACACGAACACGAAAAGCACTAGGCTTATTTAATGAAAGATTTTGATTCCGCGTATCTTACGCAGATCAAGATCTTTCTTTTTTTGCAATGCTAAAAGTAGCTTGGACGGAGTGTTATATCCTACCACTGCCGATCAACCATCGGTTTCCGATGAGCAAGTATGAAGTGCTTCCGCAGCAACTTTTGTATGAGGGAACATTGAAGCCCGAAAACATATTTTACCCCGAGCCTATTGAAGAAAGATGGATCCTGCTCGCGCATGATTCTCACTATTGGCACCGTCTTCAAAACTTGGAGCTGAATGCGAGGGAAATCAGGCGCACCGGTTTTCCACTTTCGCGGGAATTAGTAACACGTGAAATCACCATCGCCAATGGAACCCTTCAGTGCGCCTTGTTCGCACTTGAATATGGTGTGGCTATGAACATTGCCGGGGGGACGCATCATGCTTTTACAGATAGAGGGGAAGGGTTCTGTTTATTGAATGACATAGCCATTGCCGCTCATTATTTGTTATATGAGAAATTAGCAAAAAAAATTTTGGTGGTTGACCTGGATGTTCATCAAGGAAATGGCACAGCCGAAATTTTCAAACACGAGCCACGCGTGTTTACTTTTAGTATGCACGGAGCTAACAACTATCCCTTGATCAAAGAAAACTCCGATTTAGATGTTGGTCTAGCAGACTATACTGCTGATGATTTTTATCTAAAGACGTTGCAATCGAACTTATACAATCTTTTTCATCAGGTACAACCCGATTTTATTTTCTTTCAATCGGGAGTTGATATTTTGGATACTGATAAACTCGGAAAATTGAGTGTGAGCAGGGAAGGGTGTAAGCAACGCGATCGGATTGTGTTGCAGGCAGCAAAGCAACACAAGATCCCTCTAGTAGCGAGTATGGGTGGCGGCTATTCGCCTGATTTTCGTGATATTATTGAAGCCCACGCCAATACTTTTAGACTGGCGCAGGAGATTTTCTTCTAGTTTGCGTTGAGGCTAAGCAGCTTCTGAAGACGTGTGAGGCTTCGATTCTTCGTTCTTCTTAATCTGCGATCGGAAGATAATATCCCACAATAATGAGGTCACTCCATAACCATGTTCTGAATCTGTATAATGGTGGAGCATGTGATGCTGCTTTAGCTTTTTCAAAGTTGGGTTGGAGAAGTTGCCGTGATGGAAAGCGTAATGAAACATGTCGTAACAGAGATAGCCTGTAAGAAATGCCGCGAAGAAGATATTGAGATATAAAACTGGAATAGTGAACGTAAACAGTAGATAAAATAACGAGGCCAGTGGAATACTCGCAGACGGAGGCAACACTAGGCGCTTAGCATCATTCGGGTAGTCGTGGTGTACGCCATGAAAAATATAGTGTAGTCGCCTACCCCAGTTTGAATTTGGCACGAAGTGAAATACAAAACGATGCAAAACATATTCGGTCAGTGTCCAGGCTAATACACCTGCCAGTAGGGTTAAGACAATTTCTTGAACAGTGAGCCCTTGTACGCTAAAACCTTTCCAACCAAAAAATAGAATGATGGGGATGAAGATGAACAAGGGTACGGAGTAATGGACTTTGGAGAACATTTCCAAAAAGCCACTTTTGAACATTCGTGTTGATTCAGTTGAGTTAGAAACAAAATTTTTCATGTGCCTCGGTATTCGGTTGTTTGTAACGGTAAAGATAGAACAATTGTTTTTTCTCTAATTTATCGAGTTCGGTTGAATGTTGATTTTTAAGTTGAATAGGAAAGTCGGTGTTGATGGGGTTTAGATCTCTTGGCTGTGTCAGTAAAAGATGTACTTCGATGTCGATTAAGACTAGCGAACAATATTAATAAGTTCCTAGTAGTGAAAGGTGCGTTTTTTTGCTATTTGGGGTCTGGAATTTAAGCGAACTTTTTCCCAGTTACCGTCTTTTTCAGGGTTTAACTAAGAAGCAAATAATCATGATTAACGTATCTTTATGAAATCATTTTATTCTGGATAAATTTTATGGTGAGATATTTGATAAAAACAGTTCGTTTTGTTGCCTATTTTTTATTTGCCCTTGGATTTTTTTCATGCTCTACTCCGGGGGATGATGAGGATGCCCCCATTGTAACCGAAGGTCTGTTTATTAATGAAATTTATGCGTCTGGTGAGGATTGGGTCGAACTCTATAACCCACTGGAAACCAGTAAGAATATCAGCGGTTACTTCATTTACGACAACGTGTCTACCAAGTATAAAATTCCAAGTGGAACAACCATTCCCGCAAAGGGTTTTTTGGTCTTGTTGTGTAACGATCTGGCTACTGGCCTCAATACCAATTTCAAACTCACCTCAGCTGGAGAGACTGTGTTTCTTGAAAACGAGTCCGGCATATTAATCGACCGGGTTGAATTTCCAGAATTAAATGCCGGCCAGGTGTATGGTCGGTTTCCAGATGGCTCCACGAACCTGACAATCTCAGGTGTAACAACAAAGGGAACCACAAACGGTAGTACCCAAGCGCCAGCCATTGCAACAGTTACCCGTTTGCCCATTGTGCCTGGACTTAAGCAGGCGGTTACGGTAACGACCACACTCATCTCAAATTCTGGTGTTGCTTCTGTTAAACTTTACCATCGGTTTAATGGGGGACCATACATGTCAGTAAACATGACGCTTTCCAGCACTGGTTATACTGCTGTAATCCCCGCAGTGGCAACAACAGGCCTTGTTGAATATTATGTAGAGGCTGTAGGCGCTAATGGCCAAACAACCTATGAGCCAGCTTCTGCACCCAGCAAGGCAAAAGATTATTTATTAAATACAGATCCGTTACCTCAATTGGTGATCAATGAATTTATGGCTTTTAATACTTTGTGTTGCCCAGATAGAGATTCAGGAACGGATGAATTTGACGACTGGATTGAAATCTACAACAAAGGTTCTGTAGATGTAAATATAGGGGGTATGTATCTGTCGGATCGCAAAGAAAATCCTTTCAGACATAGGGTACCGGCTAATGATCCAACAGTGACAACAATCAAACCAGGTAAATATTTAATCCTTTGGGCGGATGGCCAATCTGGCCAGGGGTCGCTTCATCTTGAATTTTCGTTGAGCAATTTGGGCGAAGATGTTGGCTTATATTATTTTGACGGAAGAAAGATCGATGAGTACACGTTTGGCGCGCAGAGTGAAAATGGATCGTGGGGCCGCGCTAGCGATGGGGCTGCCACTTGGAAAAGTTTTAGTTCGCCCACGCCAGGTCGATCAAACCAATAGATAAACCCGAACTACCTATTCCATGCTTGAGCTATTTCCCGATCAGCCCGTTTATGAGTATCCGCAGTTGATCAACATCACGTACTCTTTTCTTTGGGCTTTCTTGCTAGCTTCCATTATAGCAATCACACACAAGCTCACCTTTACCGGAGATTACTATCCCAAAAACTTTTTTCAATCGCTGGTGCTTGGTGCTATAGTAACTACACTGGTCATGATGGCGATTGGGGATAGTCTGGCCCGCGGTCTGGGTGTATTTGGTGCCATGGCAATTATTCGCTTTCGCACGCGTATTGACGATCCACGGGATGTGCTATTTCTGTTTGCAGCCCTAAGCACGGGTTTGGCTATAGGGGTGTATGGATTTACGATTTCTTTTGTGGGATCTATTTTATTTTGTCTTGTGGCAGCGTTATTACATTTCTCGCCCTTCAAAAGCTTTGCCCATCACAGCCATTTGATTTTTACCCTTGAGAATACGGATAGACTCAAAGAGGTGCTGAAAGTGGTGGAAGCGTATGTGGCTGAATACCGAACGATAACCATTTTGTTAAATAAAGAAAATTCAATGCGCTATCACTATGCTGTGTCGCTGAAAAAAGAGTTTGGTAAGGAAGACCTTATGAATGCCTTGCGAAAACTGGAAGGAGTGAAGCAGATAAAATTATCATCGAACGAAGTAATACCTGGCTGATGAAAGGGACTCACGTTAATTGGTTTTACATTTTGATCGGGGCTCTGTTCCTGGCGATGTTGTTTATTAGTTTTCGCTACTTTAACGGCAGTGGAGAAGCTTCTATCGGAATTGCCCAGAGTCAGGAATACAAAATCAATTCTGATAAACCTGCTTTGGTTAAGTCACTCAACGTTGTGCCGGGCCAGCAGGTGAAAGAAGGCGATCTGCTGATTGAGCTCACCAGCGAAGCACTAGAAATAGAAATTGCCAAACTAGTGAATCGCATTGCTGTACTAAAATCGGAGCGAGCGGAAAAAGCTAAACTAGCCGATGCCGAGATATCTTATATCCAAGCACAGAAAAACATAACATTAGAAGAGCTCGATGCCGAAATCCTTCAAACTACCAGCGAACTGAAGATGAATGAAGCGCTCACCAAAGATTTTGTGACAACTGCTAAATCAGCGACAGAAAGTCCAATTGAAATAAAAATCAATTCTCTAAGAGAACAAAAGAAGATGCACCGGGTGGCGATGGGCATTGAGATTAAAGACGTGCTCCAGAAAAGTACAACCGAACAAAAGTTACTTGAGAATCAAATTGTGTTGCAGGAAAGCGAATTAGGATTAATGTTGAATGAAAAAAGTAAACTCAACAAATACGCGAGCGCTGCCGGAGTAGTCAAAAATGTGTATGTGAAAACGGGTGAGCAGGTGGATGCCTTTACCCCTTTGCTGGAACTAAATCCCAAACGGCCTACCACCATCATCGTGTATTTGGTAGGAAAAAAAACTAATTTATATCCCATAGGGGCGGCTGTTTCTGTTTCATCCTACGATCAACGAAGAAATGCCATAAACGGAAAAGTGATTGGGTATGGTTCGGTAAGTAAGCTACCCGAAATTCTTCAGAAGTCTACCGCCACTACCGCCTTTGGACAAGAGGTATTTATTGAAGTGCCTGCTGAGAATTTTCTTGCCAACGGTGAAAAGGTTTTAGTGCGATGAAGCGAGTCGCTCAGTATTTTATTTTAATGCTCCCCCTATTTGCCCAGGCGCAGGTAAGCATGGAAGATTTTCTGCAAGCTGCCTTGGATGAACCGGCTCTCAAAACTTTTTCCAATCAAGATAATTTTCTAAACACAAAATCGTATCGGCTGGCACCCATTCAGAAACTGGAGTTCCGCACCAGAAATAATCAGTTAGATCCCGAGCGACAGGACTATGCTTTACGATTGAACCCCGCTAATCCGTGGGAGGTTAAGCGTACCAATCAATACTTTAAAACCTATCAGCAGGTGTTGCAACTGGATCGGGATCGGCAATTAAAGGAGTCTTTGCTGGCGCGCTATGAAGTAATAATTGGCTGGCTGTATTATCAGGATGTCAGCCTGTTGAAAGAGGAAGATAAACGCAATACGGAAAAGCTGTTATCTATTCTGGAAGGTCAACGCTATTCAGGATTCTTTGATGCTGGAGAGTATGTGAAATTGAAACTCGATCAAGTTGAGAAAGCAATTGAGCTGGAGGGAACCCGTTTTGAAGTTGACAACCAACGAAGAAGGGTAGAGGGATTATATGAAGTAGCTAAACTCAAAACGATTGACTGGCCGGTATCGGGGATGATTCTAATGGAAAATCTGGTAACCGTGGTTGATAGTTTGTTCCGGCAAGATGCTACTGGGGGTGAGGTGGCCTATCGTGAAAAAAAAATAGATCTGGCGAATTCAGAATGGTCATTGGAGAAATCTAATATAGACATTGGATTCTTACAAACCCAGTATCAAAATTTCCGGATCGAACAAGGACGTATGCCCTGGAGTATTTCGATGGGAATAACAATTCCTGTTTTCAATCCAAATAGAGGTGATATGACCAAACGCAAGCTAGAGATGATTGAAGCGGAGGGCGAACGCGACCAAGCGAAGCGAGATCAGCAAACCGGACGTGAACTGATGCGGGCTAAAGTTAAAAGCTTGATGAAACGCTACAATGAAGTAAACTTGATGATGAATGATTTACATGTGGGTACATTGGCAAGCACCCTTCAGCTGATCAATGACAGCAACCCAACCGCTGTGATACGATTGCAAAGTAATCTGATAAAATTAAAAACAATGGCTGCGCGACTGAAGCAGGAAATCTTGCTTTCGTACATTGGGTTTTTAAATTACTCGGAAGTATTGCAACAGCGACCACTTGTTAATTATCTCTCAGCCAACTTAACAGAACTTACTTACAGGTGATGAAATTAAAAAAATATTTTTGGTCGGCAGCGCTATTATTTTTTACACTACAAAGTGCAGGGCAGGTGATTGATCACTGGGAAACCGTTGTTTATGACAGTATGAAGTGGCGCTACTGGCCGGGTACTTCTGCACCAAACAGTCAATGGCATACACCTGCATTCAACGATCAACTGTGGCTAGAGGGAAGGGGTGGCATTGGATATGGAGATGACGATGATCGCACTGTAATTGGACAGGTGTTATCAGTTTTTTTGCGCAAGAAATTTTCCCTAACGAATCGCGATAAAATTAAGGACGCCCTTTTACATGTAGATTATGACGATGGGTTTATAGCATTCTTAAATGGAGTTGAGATTGCGCGAGCGGTTATGCCTTCGGGTCCGGTGGCATTCAATCAGGGAAGTGCTGGCTTGCATGAAGCACAACTTTACCAGGGGCAGGCTCCAGACGGATTTTTGATCCGAAAAGAGCAATTGGACGGCCTGTTGATAGCGGGCGAAAATACGCTGGCCATACAGGTGCATAACGACAACATTGGTTCGTCTGATCTTTCATCTAGGGTGTTTTTTTCGTTGGGTATCACAGAAGATGCTCCCCGCACGTATTTGCCTGTACCGGAATGGTTCACAGGGCCGTTTACATTTACCTCAAATCTTCCTATCATCCTGATCAACACCAATGGGCAAGCTATACCAGATGATCCGAAGATTGTGGCGCACATGGGCATTATTGATAATGGGCAAGGGCAGCTTAATTCACTTTCAGATCCCTTTACCAATTACGATGGCCGCATCGCGATTGAAATCAGGGGCGAGTCGTCACAAGGGTTTCCGAAAAAATCGTACAGCATCGAAACCCAAACAACAACGGGCACAAATTTTAATGCCAGCTTACTGGGTATGCCGCCTGAAAACGACTGGGTGCTCTATGCACCCTATACGGATAAAACCATGATGCGAAATGTGTTGGCCTATAAGTTGGGACGCGATTTGGGAAACTATGCTTCGCGCACCCGCTATGCCGAAGTGGTAATCAACGATGATTACAAAGGTGTGTATGTGTTGATGGAAAAAATTAAACGCGACAAAAATCGTGTGGATATCGCTACGCTGCTGCCCCAAGATATCGCTGGTGATGAAGTGACAGGCGGCTATATTTTACGGGTCGATAAATTAGATGGCAACGACTATCCGGGATGGAAAGCCACACCGCTGCCACAATTACAAGGTGAAAACGATATTACGTTTCAATATTTCGACCCAGCTGGGGAAGAGTTGGTTGATATCCAACGGAATTACATTCGTTCGTACCTAACGACCTTTCAAAATTCTTTGACCTCAGCAAACTTTGCAAGTCCCACGACTGGGTATAGAAAGTATCTGGACATTCCATCTGCCTTAAATTTTATTCTGGTAAATGAAATCGCAAAAAATATTGATGGGTTTGTTTTTAGCACCTATTTGTATAAGGCGAAAGATAGCGATGGGGGCAAGCTGCACCTTGGGCCCTTGTGGGATTTTAATCTCGCTTTTGGCAATGTGAATTACTTAGCAAATGCGCAGTTTGCCCCGGGCTGGATGTGGAATGATCAATATCGAATGTTCTGGTTTAGGCGCATGGTGCAGGATCAGACATTTACCAACAACTTGAAATGCAGGTGGACAGAATTGCGAACTGGATTTCTTACCAACGGTTACTTCATTGACAAGATAGATTCAATCGCAGCGGTGTTGGCCGAACCGCAGCAACGAAACTACCAGCGCTGGCCAATACTGGGAACCTATGTGTGGCCCAACCAATTTGTTGGGCAAACCTATGCGCAGGAGATTTCCTTTTTGAAGCAATGGATGTTGGAACGGCTTACGTGGATGGACAACAATATGCCGGGAAATTGTGCGCTGATTACCGCAACAACGCTTGAAAATAAGCGGGTAGAAATCTTCCCGAATCCATTTTCAAAATCGCTGCAGGTAAAAACGTACAACAGTTTAGAAATGAAATATCTGGAGATCACGGATTTAACCGGCCGCATTTTATACCAGGCTGAGTTTAACAGCCCAGAATTTGAGTGGAGCGGGGTTACTAATTCTGGTAACCAGGTGCCAGCAGGCACGTATGTCATGAAGATTACAGGTGCGCGTAAAGAGGTGCTAGCGTTGCAACGGGTAGTAGTGAACTAAGAGGAGTTCTTTCTCGCGTTTGAACAATTGCGTAACGACTAACTAAATTACTAATGTATAGTTTTTTTGTAAATTATGCGGCTCATTTCGGCATGTTGTTTTGTTAAAAAATGCGCTGAGAATCTCCCGCGTAACGAGCCCAAAATTTAAGGACGTAGATTATTTCAATTCGTTCATAAACTTCCAATTTGTTGGAAACACAACCAAAGGCTCCCGTGAGTCTCAGAGTAAACTCAAAGACGAAGTGTGCACGCGGTAGCGAGGCCGAACTTGCAAACGATAGCCTGAGCCGCAGGCATTACCCAATTTTGACGAATAGTTTAGTTCAAATTGCGGAAAGAGTTCATGTAAAGATAAAGGCACATCGCATTCGTGAATTTTGTAACGTTTAATGGTAAATGTGCAACATAGGTGGCGAATCTATGCCGCACCTTTGACGTAATACGGCAACTTTTACAACGTATCCAAATGTTTTAAAACAGAAACGAACGGCAACAAACCAAAAATTGAAAATAGTAAAACGGTAAAAGCTCTTTAGTGCTTTGCTTATGAATAGACTGCAAATCATAATTCGGTTAAAAATGGATACGAATATTTCAGGAACTGAGAAGTTGGAGAACTAGTTGGTTACTTTAACAATTGACAACTTGCATCGAACCGCAATCATTTTAAGTAGCAAATACCGTAGTACGTAGAGTCTAACAAGCCAATGACAGAATCACCTATCTTAACAAATACCACACACTAGTAAATACTAATCAATATGACTACAAAATTGCTTACCAAAGAATTGATTCATGAATTACAGCAAGTGGCGGAAGCGCCCTGCATCTCTCTTTACATGCCCACGCATCGCAGTCACCCTGAAAACTTACAGGATACCATCCGATACAAAAATCTTGTCAAACAAGTGAACGAATCTCTAATGGCAAAATATCCGGCTGCCGAAATTCATAAATTACTTGAACCTTTCGAAACCCTTGCCAGTAATAGTGAATTCTGGAACCATACCAGCGATGGTCTTGCTGTTCTAGTTTCCCCCGGACGTTTTGAAGTGATTCGTTTACACATGCCTGTTGAGGAGCTGGCG